>NZ_NEGD01000020.1:0-38619 GCF_002135245.1 Acinetobacter sp. ANC 4218
ATGCGTGAGTGGCGATGTTCATGTAACACCCTGCATCACAGGGATATTAATGCTGCCATCAATATTCTAAAACATGCAGATAAAGAATTGGTGGCTACATAAGCCACCAATGGCGGTGAGTTACACCGTGACAGCCTATGGAATTGAGGTAATCCCAAGCGCAATAGCAATTGGTTCTTGATGATGAAGTAGGAATTAAACATTAAACCCACGTAAGTAGGTTTAAGTAGGTTTTAAATAACGGTTAAAGCACCGCACCCTCTAGAAAAATGCAGCGCTGGTCTTATGTTCAGGATGGCTGTTCAGCGGTGGCAATGTTCAGCTTTAAAGAGCATCCAACAGCTAGGCAAAAATGATGGGTTGGATAATCAACTTTTCACTCTTAACCTTTGTGGATCATAAAAAGGCAACTCCACCACTTTGGCTTTCAGGCGTTTTTTAAGACCATCCAGTTGTCCAACTTCGACAGCGGTGCCTGTTAGGGCATACTGCGGTGCAAGGTGGCACAGGGCAATCTGTTGTTGCAGCAAAGGGGAGTTGGCTGCACTGGTCACCACACCTACAGGAAAACGTCCAACATAGACCGGGTCGCCATGCTGGACCGCTTCATTGCCTTCCAGGACCAGGCCCATGAGTTTATGTCGGCTTTCCGGCGCCTGATTTTTCATGGCCTGTTTGCCGATAAAATCTTCTTCCTTGGTTTTCATTGGTACCGTGAAACCAATGCCGGCTTCATAGGGATTGGTTTCGGCTGAAAACTCATGCTGTGCAAAGATCAGCCCAGCTTCTATGCGCAATAAATCCAGGGCATCAAAACCGAGCGGAGCAATCTCATATTGCTGGCCTTCTTGCCAAACGGCATCCCAAAGCTGTTCGGCATGGCTAGGATGACACCAGACTTCAAAGCCCAGCTCACCGGTATAGCCGGTGCGTGATACCATGACCGGAATCCCGTCTGTACCGCCCAGCTTGCCGAGGGTAAAGTGGAACCATGCTAATTTTTCTACGCTTGGCTGATGTTCCGGCGTCCAGATCAGTTGCTGCAACAGCGCACGGCTGTGTGGACCTTGCACTGCAATATTGTGAATATGCCGGGATGAATTGCGGATGCTGACTTTATAGCCATGCTGCTGTGCCAGCTGTTTCAGCCAGGTTCCTGAATATTCATCACCACAAATCCAGCGGAAACAGTTTTCACCCATGCGGAAAATCGTGCCGTCATCCACCATGCCGCCTGTTTCCAGACAGGAGGCCGAGTAGGCAATTTCACCCACCGCCAGTCTGCGGATATTGCGGGTCAAGGCATACTGCATAAAAGCTTCTGCATCCGGGCCGGTAATTTCAAATTTGCGCAGCGCGCTTAAATCGATCATGGCGACCCTTTCACGGCAGGCCAGATATTCCGCTTTGGCACCCCAGCCGTCGTATTCATTGGCAATCCAATAGCCGTGGTACTCACTGATTTTTGAAGTAAGCGCTTGGATGCGCGGAAAAAATCCTGATGCTTGGGTCATGCGCGGCAGTTCCTCGGGGTCAATTCGATAATGCTGGGAGCGTGGGAAATGCTGATCCTGATCATAAATCCGGGCCAGAATATCCGTCGGTACCCAGCCATTGGAAGGATCAATATCGTCAGGGCAGGCAGATGATGCACAGAGCAGATCACGGTGGGCACGCAGCAGGACATAATCTCCCGGTCTGGACCACGGTTCTGCCATGCTGATTGCACCGCAAGGTTCAACAAAGGTGTTGTAAAACAGGTTAATGGCAGGCCATGCATTGCGGCTTTGGATGCCAAAAGGCTGCAGAACCTGGTTAAAATTATCGGTGCAGGAAATATGGCCAAAGTAGCCGGAATCGTTATAGAACTTCGGACTGCAGGCACTCAGGAACATATCGTGCCGGCCCACGGTGTCTTGAACCACTTCGGCCAGTGCTTGCAGATCTGAGGCAAAAAACTTAGAGTGCAGCCCGGGAGCCGGGGTGGCATGCCCCAAAATGGTCCGGGTGGCCATGGCATCCAGACCCAGTTCTTGGCCCTGGGCCAAAGCCTGGGCATCAAAGGCCAAAAAATCGGAACACTGCTTGCCCGACAAGTCTATAATTTGAATCCATTGTCCTGCTTTAACGCTATACGTCCGTGCTGAAGCGCGTGGTATCAGAATTTCCTGCACCGGTTTGGCTAAAGGCTGCGGCAAATAATAATGCACGGGCTGGGCTTTAAATAGCGTCACTGGAACTTCATCTATGCAGTACTGCTGCTGTACATTCATGTCCAGGCCGGTATTCAGCACGATGACTTGAATTGCCGCCGATGCCTGAAAAATGTTCTTTCCAGGACTATGCAAGGTCAGCGCCTGCTCCAGCCAGTCAGGCTGTATAGCATGTTGTGCTAACTGCTGTTTCAGGCGCTGGCTAGAGGCGCTGGCCTGATTTAACTGTGCATGTGTAGCCCGAGCACCATTGGCCACTAGGTGGGATTCGGCCTGTAGTGCCTGTAGCAATTCTGGCTTAAGCTGCTGTTCTGTATTGAAAATCAGTAGATCAATACTCTGTTGTTCAGGTAAGTCAAATTGAATGCGATCACCCGCATCCAGGTCAAAAATGTGCATGCACTGTGCATCTGCGCGCAAATACAGTTCATGGATTGGCTGCTGCAGATGAATATATTCATCTGTCACTGCAGTGGCTAAAGCTGAAGTAAGCGTTCCCATAGATGAGCCCAAAGCGTCCCGCTGGTTCTGATGCTCTTCATTTCACACATATTCTGCTGGAACAGCAATTTCTCCAGAGGTATACCCTGAATAGGGTAGTGCTGGATGTTGGCATGATTCCTGCTCAAATAATTTAACTGTAAAGAATAATTCAGCAGCATGGCGCATCTTGCGAGTGAAGTGATGAATGACAGCAAAATAGAGACAGAGCGGGCCATAAACCAGGCAGGTGATTTAGATCAGACCCAACGGCTGCTTCGCCAGCGTGAATTGACGCTGTTTTATCTGCAGGCCAAATTAAAGCTGATGCAGATTCAGGATACCAAGGCCGAATTGCCACTTTTTCTGCAATGGCTGAAACAGCATTTTCCTGTGCCGGACTTGCCGGAATATTGTCTGGTGATGTGCTATCCCTTCACTCAGGAATGTTTCATTTTTCATGCCTTGGCGCAACCGCTGGCGCAGTCTGAGGTACGTCTGCTCCAAGAGCAGCTGCTACCGCGTTCTGTAGCGGTGATGCAGCAGGATGTGCCGCTGCTGCTGGGGCAGCATGATTGCCTCTCGCTGTTTACTGGACAGAATTTTGCAGTCTGGCGGGTCTATTTAAACTATTCGGCAGCCCAGCCGGTGGACGTGGAGCTACTGCAGCAGCTGGATCAGGCTTTGCAATCGGGCTTTCAGGAACGTGCGCTACAGCAGGAGCGCATACAAACCATATTGCAGCAGGAGCGGCGTGATTTTTCGGCTGACTTACATGACAGCATTGCGCAAATTATTGGATTCTTAAGGTTGAAATCCGCGCAGCTGAACCAGCAATGCAAACAGCAGCCTGGCTATGCACCGTTGCTGGAACAGACCGAGGAGCTGGCGGCTTATACCCATTATGCTTACCAGCAGGTGCGTGAATTAATTACCGCCTCACGCTTAACCTATCAGGAACTGGATTTTTTCACCGCGCTGAAAAAAATTATTGCCGAATTTGAACATCAGTCCAGTGTGGCTTTTGAACTGGATAACCGTGTTCCACAGCTGAAAGTCAGTGCCAGACAGTCGGTACAGCTGCTGTATATCATCCGTGAAAGCCTGAGCAATGTTGTACGTCATGCTCACGCCAGTACAGCCGTCATTTCTGTAAAGCGCAATTTCACTCAGCAGCTGCACATTCAGATTGCAGATAATGGCCGCGGCATACAGGCAGGGCGGAAACGGCCGGACAGTTTCGGACTGGAAATTATGCAGGAACGAGCCGAACGGATTGGTGCTGTGCTCAGTATCCGCCCGAATCGTCCCTGCGGCACCTGCGTTGAACTGATATTAGACCTGAGCACTGGAGGGAAGTGAGATGAATAAAATTGCAGTCAGTATTGTAGATGACCATGCGCTGTTCAGGCGCGGTGTGGCGGATATTATCCGCCAGTCCGAGCATTTTGATGTACAGCAGGAATACAGCTGCGGATCAGCATTTTTGTCAGCACTGGACACCGCGAACATTGAATTGCTGCTGTTGGATGTACAGATGCCGCAGATGAGCGGCATTGAGGTACTAAAATGCATCCGTGAACGCAATGTCGATCTTAAAGTGATTATTTTAACTGCCAGCCTGGAGGACAGCATTGTATTGGATGCCATTCGTCTGGGTGCCAATGGCTTTTTGCCCAAAGATACCTTGCCGGAAGATATTCTGCTGCAACTGCATCAAGTCATACAGGGCAGGACCGTACTGCATGCCGATGGGGTAGCTTTGCTGGCGCAGCAAGTCCGGCAGCAGACGTCACCCTTAGCCGCTGCCTTGCATAAAACCTCTGAACAGGTGCTATTGCAGCGTAAACTTCTGTCGGAAATGACACAGCGGGAGCAGGAAACGTTAAAGCTGATCGCAAAAGGCTTGAACAATAAACTGATTGCCCGTGAATTAGGCATCAGTGACGGTACGGTAAAAGTCTATGTGAAAAGTCTGCTACGCAAACTGAATGTGCATTCACGGCTGGAGCTTTCCGTGTGGGTGCATCAGCAGCTTAACACTGCAGATTTTGATATTTATCCCTCGTCTTCCGTTTAAGGTTCACCGTGCGAGTAATGCTGATATGTCGAAAATAGCGCTGCCTTCCAGCAAAGATGGGCTGAATATGGACTTGAATCAGGATTGGCCTGAACTGTTTGACCAGTTTGCCGATATTGCACTATTGCTGGATAGTCATGGCGTGATTCAGCGCAGTAATCGTACCTGGCACAACTTGCTACAGCTGCAACCGGATGCTGCAGCACAGCGCTTACCCTTGAGCTACTGGCTGTATTCCGAAGATAGTTTGACCTTCCAATGTGCCCTCATGGCCGGACGGCCGTGTAAGCTAGCACTGCGCCTGTTAATCCCGGAACAGCCCTTGGTATGGTTTGATCTGTCGCTGCAGCCGATCTGTGCCGGTGCCGGAAAAAACCAGTTGTGGGGATGGTGCATTTTAGGCACGGAGCAGACGCAAAAAATCCGGCAGCAAGAACTGCAGGATGCACAGCAGCGCAGTCTGCATGATTTGCTTTCGCGCCTGCCGGTCATGCTGTACCGTTCACGCAATGACTGGAACTGGACTATGGATTATGTCAGCAGCGGCTGTCAGCAGATAACCGGTTATCACAGTGAGCTGCTGATCAATACGCCGCGCTACGGACAGCTGATTCATCCCGATGACCAGCAGTACGTCTGGGACAGTATCCAGTTGGCTGTGCAGCATCATCGCGTATTTCATTTGCACTACCGCATTATTACTGCCCAGAACAGCATACAGCGGGTACAGGAAATCGGACAGGGTCTATATTCGCAAAGCGACATGGTGCTGGGTCTTGAAGGCGCTGTATTTATCCAAAACTGAGGGAATGCAAGCCGCTAAAGCGGCATGACCCCAGGTCAGTATCCCATTGTGCATACCCCATCTGAGGAATTTCGAAAAGATCTAGGCCTGTCTAAGGTAATGGCATCACGGCAGTTTTGTTTAAAACAGATCACATGGAGATTCACCATGAAACGAGTTGCAATTATTGGGGCAGGGCCAAGCGGGATGGCGCAACTGCGCGCTTTTCAATCTGCGCAAAGCAAGGGCATCGAAATTCCGGAAATGGTATGCTTTGAAAAGCAGGCCGACTGGGGTGGTCAATGGAACTACACCTGGCATACCGGCCTGGATAAACATGGTGAACAGGTGCATAGCAGCATGTACCGTTATCTGTGGTCGAATGGCCCGAAAGAATGTCTGGAATTTGCAGACTATACCTTTGATGAGCATTTTGGCCGGCCGATTGGTTCTTATCCGCCACGTGCCGTGCTGTGGGACTATATCAAAGGCCGGGTAGAAAAAGCCGATGTACGCAAATATGTCCGCTTCAACAGTGCGGTGCGCCATGTCGAGTTTCACCCGGACAGCAAACAGTTTTCAGTGACGGTGCATAACCATGTCACCGACGAGATGTATACCGAGACTTTTGATTTTGTGGTGGTGGCTTCTGGACATTTTTCTACCCCAAAAATTCCTGAATATGAAGGTTTCGGCAGTTTTGGTGGGCGGATTTTACATGCCCATGACTTCCGCGATGCACTGGAATTTAAAGGGAGAAATGTACTGCTGGTCGGCAGCAGCTATTCTGCTGAAGATATCGGTTCGCAATGCTATAAATATGGTGCGAAGCAGATTATCAGCTGTTACCGCAGTTCACCGATGGGCTATCACTGGCCTGAAAATTGGTCAGAGCGTCCGCAACTGCTGCGGGTCGATCAGACCCATGCCTATTTTGCCGATGGTAGTTCGGCCGAGATTGATGCCATTATTTTATGTACTGGCTATTTGCACAGTTTCCCTTTCATGTCGGAAAGCCTACGTCTAAAAACCGATAACATTCTCTATCCGCTGCACCTGTATCAGGGTGTGGTCTGGGAAGCCAATCCGCAGCTATTTTATTTAGGCATGCAGGATCAGTGGTATTCCTTCAATATGTTTGATGCACAGGCCTGGTATGCGCGCGATGTGATGCTGGGTAAAATTGCCTTGCCGAGTTTTGCCGAGATGCAGGCCGACACCCAAGCCTGGCATGAGGAAGAAAAAACCCTGCAGGATGCAGCAGCCATGTTCAAATTTCAAGGCGACTATATTATGCGCCTGATTGATCAGACCGATTATCCAAGCTTTGATATTGAAGCGGTGCGGCTGACCTTTTTGCAATGGAAAAAACACAAGCAAGAAAACATTATGGCCTTCCGTGACAATACTTACCGTTCATTGATGACCGGGACGATGGCAACGCCGCATCATACGCCCTGGATTGATGCCCTGGATGACTCCCTGGAGGCCTATTTACAGACCGAGGCCAACCTACAGCAAAAGGCAGGTTAGCACGGTCAATGCTTGACCCGTAACACTGCCGGGCAGCCCCATAACACATAGTAACAACCTGGCATACGTTTCTTCTGCAGCAGCTGGTTTCCAGCTGCTTTTTTTATTTCCGCATTAGCTTAAAAATCTCCCCCGCATATCGTGCTTTACCCCTTAGTGGGTATGATTTAGAGGGAATGGCCAGGCGGCGTAAAAACCTTTAAATATCTGATTATGTAGTTCTTATATGAGGTTTCTCAAATGATGGAAGCCATGCACAGTACCCCCAGATATGACACTGTAGAAACGCTGCACTGGAATGCACCCAAGTATGTTCTGGTGTTGCAGCATGCAGCATCGGCAGTGACCCGGAAATTAACCGAAATGAGCAAACAGCATCCGCAAACGGTGCAGCTGATGCTGGACAGTCAACAAGATCCAGCCTTGGCTGGCCTGCTGCATGAACTAGAGACAGTGCTGCAGCAGGAAAAGGCCGGCGTGCGTACCGTGGTCTGCGGTGATGAATCCTTTGTTTGGACAGTACAGCAGTGCCTGGTGGGTACGGGCTGCCTAGATGAGGAAATCAGCTTGATTGCGGATAGCTCCAGCCTGCAAAACCCGCGTAAAAAAGTCTACTGCGTGCACTGCGGTCATACCCAGAACACCGTTAAAGACGAGCTTTGTAGCTGTGAACAGTGTCAGGTCGAACTGCTGATCCGCAGTCATTTTTCTGAACGCCTTGGCGCCTATATGGGAGTCTGTGCCAATGCGCATCAACCTATGGGAGCACTCAGCGCATGAACCCAACCGTTCCTGTCCATGTAACCCGAATTTATCAAGTTACCCCGATGATTCGCGAATTTACCTTGGCCGCTTTAGATGCCCCCTTGCAGCCGTTTTCTTCCGGCAGTCATGTGATTGTACAGTTGCCAGTTGAAGGCCGCATCATCCGCAATGCCTATTCATTGCTGAATGCCCCGTATGAGCAGCACCAGTATCAAATTGCGGTGCGCTTGCAGGAGAACTCGCGTGGCGGTTCGCAATACCTGCATGAAAACATCCAGGTGGGCGATACCCTAAATATTTCTGCGCCGCTGAATTTATTTTCCCTCAATTCTCAGGCCCAGCATCATGTATTTATTGCCGGCGGCATCGGCATTACCCCGTTCCTGTCGCATATGAAATACCTGCTGCATGCCGGGCACAGTTTTGAACTGCACTATGCCTGTCGTGACGGCATCAGCAATGCCTATGAAGATATGCTGATGCAGCTGTTTCATGACCAGGTACATATTTATTCGGAAAAAACCCAGCGCCGTTTGGATATAAACGCATTGCTGAGCCAGCAGTCCCTCGGCAGCCATGTCTATATTTGCGGGCCAGAGCGTCTGATTCATGCTGTTGTTGACTGTGCACAAATGCTGGGCTGGTCAAAAAAACGTGTGCATTGGGAAGCTTTTTCTTCGCCTGCACCGGGAGTCGCATTTGATGCCGTGCTCAGTAAAAGCCAGCGCCGTATTCATGTGCCCGGCGATTTTAGCCTGCTGGAAGCACTGGAACAAGAAGGCATTGAGGTACCCAATCTCTGCCGCGGCGGCGTATGCGGTCAATGTGCCACGTCCTACAGCCAAGGCGAGGTAGAACATCTGGATCATTATTTAACGGTGCAGGAGCGCTCGGCGCAGTTGATGCCTTGCGTTTCGCGTGCCAAACAAGGCCATTGCCTGCATTTAGACCTATAGCTTTGGGAGATTACGATGACGGTTCAATTTAACCCCAATGAAAATATGCATGATCAGTTTCACTACCATAACAGTGCAAAGGCGATTGCCCGTTTTCCTTTTCCATTTCCCGAAGACCAGTATATGTATTCGGTGAATATTGAGCCTGTTGTTTCAAGGCCGGATAGCATTTTTGAGCATTGGTTCGATGTAGATGAACATTATGTAACGGAAATGAACGAGCGCCGTTTAACCCTGGAAAAGGATCCGAAACGTTGCATTATCATGCCTCACATGCGTCAAGCAAGCTGGGACTTTTTGGAAATGGTGATGCTGCATTATGCGGAAGACTACCCTGAACATTTCCAGCTGGAGCGTGATGGCCTGAACTGGCACTGGGTCAATCAACCATTAAATATCGACGTCCATTTTATTTTTGGTCAGGCAGACAGCTTGCCGATGGAGCCGTTTGAATTTATCAGCCGTCAGTTCCAGGGCGATGTTGCCTTGCTGGATCAGCGTGATGGCGATTTGTTTATGGATACCGGCATGATCACCGGCCCTGCAGACTGGTCACTGAATTTTGATGCCGGCATGAGTTTTAAGCAATGGCACGCCCCTGTACCAAAACTGGCACATAACCTGGGGGTGTTTGAGCGCGCACTCAAATTCCTGCTCAACATTCAGGTTGGCCAGCCCTACCGACGTCTGAATTGGACAATGACCATCAATCCGCGTATGGATACTTCCTCGGAAACCTATCATTTATGGGGACATGAACGCGGTCTGGTCACTGCGGAAAATGCCGGTGAACTGGTGCATTTGCGGGTGGAGCTACAAACAATGCCGCGTCTGGCACGCAGCAATGCACTGCTGTTCAGTATCCGCACTTATCTGATTAGCCTGAATGATTTGACCCGCAACCCGGCATGGGCCAAGCGGCTATACCGCGTAATCCGCGATTTGCCTGAGCCGATCGCAGAATACAAGGGCATCAGTGAATATCGTGAACCGCTGGTGCAATGGCTCAGCCAGTTCGATGGCGTAGATGAATAACAGCTCAGTTTCAAAAATTAAGTAATCAGCACATTTTAAAATATTCAATAAGGAAGACCTGTATGGCAAACTCTTGGCGCATTTCTGCATTGGCAGCCCACCACCGTCAGCTCGGTTCAAAATTAGAAGACTGGAACGGCATGGGAACAGCATGGACCTATGATTCGGATATTGCAGATCACTATACGGCTATCCGCACCAAAGCCGGATTGATGGATGTTTCGGGCCTGAAAAAAGTCCATTATGTCGGCCCGCATGCGGAAAGCCTGCTGGAATATGCAACCACCCGCGACATTTCCAAATTGTATCCCGGCAAATCCGTGTATGCGACCATGCTGAATGAGCAAGGAAAATTTGTGGATGACTGCGTGATTTACCGTACCGGACCAAATGCCTTTATGGTGGTGCATGGCACAGGCATTGGCTATGAAATGCTGATTCGCTCAGCGGCTGGGCGTCAGGTTGCGGTACTGTTTGATGATGACCTGCATGATTTATCGCTGCAAGGGCCATTGGCCGTGGACTATTTAGCTCAACATGTCGCGGGCATTCGTGATTTGCCCTATTTTCACCATCTGCAAACCAAACTGTTTGGTGCGCCTGTCATGATTTCACGTACCGGCTATACCGGCGAACGCGGCTATGAAATTTTCTGTAAGGCGGCCGATGCACCGATGATCTGGGAAACCATTCTCAGTACCGGCGCTGAATATGGCATTATTCCCTGTTCATTTACCACGCTGGACTGGCTGCGTACAGAAAGTTATTTACTCTTCTTTCCGTATGATAATTCAGAATATTTCCCCTTCGAGAATGATGTCTGCGGCGACACCTTGTGGGAACTCGGCCTGGATTTCACGGTTTCACCGCATAAAGGCGAATTCCGCGGCTGCTATGAGCATCGCCGTTTAAAAGGCAAAGAACGCTTTAAAATCTTCGGTGTATTGCTGGAAGGCGATCAGGTGCCTGCAATGGGAGATACCTTATGGGACGGCAATCAGCAAGTGGGGGTCATTACCTGCGGTATGCATTCGCCGCTGACCGGTAAAACCGTGGCCATCGCACGTCTGGATGTGCCTTATGCAGAGCAGGGTAAAGCCCTGCAGGTCAAAGGCAGCCTGGAGGTAAATGCAATCGCGCATACCTTGCCATTTGATGATCCCGAGAAATTAAAACGTACCGCAAAAGGCTAAGTAGCCAGCAATCCACTCAGCCTAAAAAATCCTGCTAACTGCAGGATTTTTTTAGGTGTTCTATTTGACCCGTTTGAGCAGCCGATGAGTCTGGAGCTGAGCCTGCTTTAAACTGATGGGAAGCCCTTTTCCTATTCCCTTTTATTTGAATGACGCGCATGGACATGACCTGCGATGTAGACATGTAGCAAGTTGCAACACATCTCGAGAATAGCGGCATAGGTCATAGTCGTAGAAGGTATTTTAGAATCCTTGAACAAGGGCAGAAACGCTGCAACAGGCTTTCAGAGGGGTAGTCAGAATTGTACCCGGCTGGCAATAAAAGCGTTGAGTTCAGTCTTATCTTCATCGAGCGTAAGACCCCCACCGACAGTCAGGTGGGGGATATAAGCGAGTGGCGATAGCCATAAAAAATCAAATATCGCCTTTATTACAGTGCTTTATTTTGCTATAATTCACCCATATTAATTCTTTTGTAAACAATGATTTAATGAATATTTCACAACACTATAAATTTAGGCTTCTACCTAATAAAGAACAGGAAATATTGCTTAACCAAGCAATAGGTTCTGCTCGTTTTGTGTGGAATCAAATTCTTGCTAAATCGTTTGAAATGTTCGCCAAAGATGAATATATACGTTACGAAACCATTGAAAAGAATTTAGTACCTCTAAAAAAGAAACCTGAATTTTCTTTTCTTGGTCAAACATATTCAGCTTGCTTACAACAAAAAATTCGTGATCTTGCTCAGGCATGGAACAAATACTACAACCCAAAAGAACATGCTCGTCTAAAAGAAAACAAGCGTAAACCACGCAAGCCGAAATTCTTTAAATTGACTGATGGTAGTGAAGTTCAACTTAGACCACTCATGCCACGATTCAAGAAGAAATCAGACGGTGAGCAATCCTTTAGACTACCATTTGCAGATTGTGATGTTGCTGGTGGTCGAGTTTCTTTGCCTAAAGGAACAGGTTGGATAAGATTTAAAAAATCACAAGAAATTATTGGTAAAATCACAAGTGTAACGATTAAGAAAATTTGTGGACTTTGGTATGTTTCATTTTGTACTAATCGTGAAATCAAACAGCCACTTCACCCATCGAAATCAGCTATTGGTGTTGATCTTGGCATCAAAAAATTGGTTACAACATCAGATGGTCAGGTATTCGAGCCGATCAATAGCTTTAAAGCCAATCAACTAAAATTAGCTAGGCTTCAACGAAAGTTGAAGAAGAAAACCAAATTCAGCGAAAATTGGAAAAAACTTAATTTAAAAATTAACAAGCTACATCATCATATTGCCAATATTCGGCATGACTACTTGCACAAAGTCACGACAACTCTCAGCAAAAACCACGCAATGATCGTAGTTGAGGACTTAAAAGTAGCCAATATGTCGAAGTCAGCAAGTAGAACACCTGAAAATCAAGGAAAGAATGTGAAAGCCAAATCAGGCTTAAACAAATCAATCCTAGATCAAGGTTGGTCAATGCTTGTTGGTATGTTGGAGTACAAACAGCAATGGCGAGGTGGTTTACTCGTTAAAGTTGACCCTAAATATACAAGTCAGACTTGTAGTTCATGTGGTCATATTGCAAAAGAAAATAGACCCACTCAAGCTAAATTTGAGTGCGTTTCGTGTGGATATGTTGCGAATGCGGATATTAACGCATCTCGTAACATCTTAGCGGTAGGACATACCGTTTTGTCTGTGGAGGGAAGACGCAGTAAAGGTCGCCCTGCGAAGCAGAAAGCAAGCGAAATCCGTGAGGAAGTCGCCTAAGAGCCTTTGCTTTTAGAATCCCTGAGAAACGAGTTTCGCAAGGAGCTAGTCGAAAGTGGTGGGAGTATGTCAAGTCATTGCTCTTGATCAATTGTCCGATATAACCTGACAGATCCTATTAAAATAGTACACTGTCAGGATCAGCTTTGAGCAAGTACATATTTTAAATACTGCATGTGTGCTGACAGCAAAATGTTCTGCCCATAAAGTATCAGTGTATTGTTTTCCACCCAGCAAGATTCGCATTTTGCTGATTGTAACTGGACGATCAGGTAGAGGATGCTCTCAGTCGTTTTTTCCAGAGTTGTATCGTACGCGTGGTTTACGCCGTGCGCTTAAGTTGCTGTCGAACGATGATTTTCTATCTGGCTCACGGCATCATCGACACTTTGTGCATCATAACTCGAGCGGGGGAATAAAGGACTATTCACATACAATAAAGTTTCTGCGACTGAACGGCGTACGCGTGCCAACTTTAGCTTAATCCCCTCCTCTTGCAAATGCTCAGCCAACAATAACAATGCTTCAATACTGGTACTATCCAGGCTTGGGCATTCTTCAAGATTCAAAATCACATGCTGATAATTTTGCTCAGAAACCTTTTTTAGAATTGCATGACAGATTTTTTCTGCATTGGCAAAAAACAGGGGGTGATCAGGCCGTGCAATTAAAATAGCATCAGGTGCTACAGCTTCAGGAAAACGGTTGATATCAACAAAATCATGCCCGCCATTGAGACGTCCAAGCCAGGCAATTCGAGGAACAGAGTAGCTTTTCAATAACATTAAAATGCTCACCAGCACCGCAATCAGTAACCCATTGAGCACACCAAAAATAATCACTGCCCAAATTGCAATAATCGACAACAAGCGATCTTTATGCCAGATAAAATACTGTTTAAATGGGGCAAAACGAATATGTCCACTGACTGCATACATCACAATACCCGCCAAAACGGGTTCAGGAATATTGGCGATATACTTGCGAAAAAACAGTAAAAAAATCACCACGGCCAGCGCTGCTACCCAGGCTGATTTTTTGCTATTTGCCCCTGCAGATTCATTGGCTGAAGTCGCCGAATAACCTGCACCAACCGCCATTCCCTTAAACAGTCCTGAGCAGATATTGCTCATGCCCAATGCAATCAGGTCACGATTTGGCTGGATTGCATCATGGTATTTTAGGGCCGAGCTACGAATTGAAGTATAAGATTCTGCATAAATAATCAGTGCAACGGCCAGTGAAAGTTCTACCAGTTGCAACCAGCTATTCATACCCAACTGAGGCAAGTGAATACTCGGTAGAACCAACTCAAAATGCCCAACAGAACGGATTCCCCATGCGTGGGTATATCCCATCACATTGAAACTAATACCTAAAATAATCAGCAACAAGGCCACTGGAATAGTTTTATAGCGCTGGGTTAATTGCAAAGTGAAAAAGGTACAAAGTCCCATGATCAAAGCATGCCAGTTCCAGCTCGAATAGGCTTGTAGCATTTCCCACAACTGACGAAAAAAATTACTATGTTCAGGATGTACCTGTAATACTAAAGGAAGTTGCTTCAGCACAATGCTGAGTGCCAGGCCAAAAGAAAAACCCTTCAGTACAGGTTTTGCAATAAAATGTGTCACATCTCCAAGTTTAAATAACCCTGCGATCACCAGTAAAATTCCCGACAGAAATACCAGGGCATAGGCCAGACCTGCCCGTTCCGGCGAAGAAAACATGACTATGGTTGCCAGACCTGAACTCATGACTGCGGCAGAAGATGAGGTCGCAGAAACTATCGCAAAACGGCTATTCCCGATCAGACCATACAGCACTAAGCCCAGCACCAGTGCCACCAGACCACTTTGCGGTGGCAACCCGACCATATTGGAATAGGCGACCGCTTCAGGCAGCAGTAAACCTGCGATAGATAAACCTGCAATCACATCAAAAATAGGGAAATTTTTAGCAGCTGTCATAGACTAGTCAAATCTTGTATAGTCGGTGAGGGCATCTTCATGCTGCAGGTACACCGCACAAAGGTGGTGATCACCATCGGCGATAATTAATTGACGCCGTCCTAAATCACGTACCACATGAAAATTGTGTTCATCAATCATCCGACAGCATAACAAATCAGTCAAATAAAAGTCTGTAAAAAAAGCGGTTTTAATTAGAACTTGGCTATCTGATCAATATGAGATTCCTATCATAAATCAATAAAAGAAGAATGGGGACTGATCATATATCTGGCAGTTTAAAATACTTGATGAGTATTGTCGGTAACCGAGTAAAAAAGCGAATTTGAGATTTAATTTGATTAAATTTAACTGCCTCAATCTAGAAATTGCAGTTAAGTAAGAATAATTTATGGAAGAAGCCTATATAGATTAATCTTGTGCAACCTGATCCTTAACTAGGCTAGCGATATAATTCCCCCACCACTGCATCATTTCAATACGTTGTAAAAGATATTCAGCATGATTATAGCTTGCCCGTGTTTTATTTTTATCCGTATGTGATAGTTGCGCTTCAATCCAATTTGACTGAAATAATCCAGATTCATTTAATATAGTACTAAAAGTAGAACGTAAACCATGTGCAGATAGTTCATCCTTATCATAGCCCATTTTTCGAATGGTTATATTTAATGTATTAAAATGCAGAGGTCTATCTGGATAACGGGGGCTAGAAAATACATATTTTTCACCATGAGACCAAGCTAAAGCCGATTTTATCAGAGTCATTGCTTGGGCTGATAAAGGGACTAGGAAATCAGGAATATCATGGCCTAAAATGACTTTCCGTCGGAACTGTTTGATATGCAAAGCTGGTATTTTCCAAATTTTATTATCTAAATCAAAATGATGTGGTTCACAAAGTAGAAGCTCAGCCCCACGAACTCCAGTATAAAGTTTAAATAATAAGGCTTTTTTTATGATAGGGTCCGTATTAACTTGACTCAATCTGGTTATAAAATTAGGTAAATTTTCTGATTTTAAATAAGGATAATTTTTTTTGATTTTATTTTTTATTAATATTTTATTTAATCCATGAGCAATATTATATTCACAATAACCCATTGCCACAGCATAATCATAAATTTGGTTTAAATAACTGTAGGCTTTTTTAACAGGTTCCTTGACATGACGTGCTTCTATATTTTTAACGATAGTCACTAAATCATATCTTTTCACTTCATTAAATGGCATATTTCCTAAATCAGGATAAATCTCATGATTTAAAAATTTTTTTGCCAATTGAATAACACCACAACGAGGTTCATCTTTAAAAGAGTTTTTTATTTTGAACTCTAACCATTCTTCGCAAATGTCTTGAAATGTTTTTATATTTTTTTTACGTACTGTTTCATTTTTATAACCATTAAATTTATATTCATCCCGGGTAGTTCTGGCCTCTTTTAATGACATGAAAGGATATTCGCCCAACTTTACCCGCGGACGCTTATTACTACCTGCTACTGAATAACGATAACTCCAAGATTTACGTCCATTCAATTCCACCTTCAAACTTAAACCATCGTCATCTGTAAGAAAATAAACTTTTTCCTTGGGCCTAGCCTGGCGTACCTTCGCTTCCGTAAGACTCATAAATTTAAACCGAACCACTAATGACACTGTAGATATTAATTATAGCAAATTTAAGCAATTTTTATGTGATGCGTATCATACGCATCATACTATTTTTTAATTTATTGTTTTATATTAATTTAATTTTTAGTATTTCATTTTTAGTTACCAGATTAAGTACCACCAATATTACTTGCAAGATATCTGAAACTGCTGCTCTAGGAATTTAATGCCGAGAAAGAGTTAAATTAACTTGATCAGCGAGTTTTTTATGTATCCAAATATGCCCCCCCAACGAAGACAATAAGACAGTCAAACGGTCAGGCAACAGGAGTATGATGTGAATGAATAGAATATTGGCAAAGAACCACTGAATTTGGCAACCGTTCTAGGGAGGCTATTACAGGGGATAATACAGCCTAAAACCTTGGACGGCTTTAAGCCGCTTACGATGTCACTTTCTGTGAAGATCCCGCTGGATATCAGCAAATGGAGATTATGATAAGGCGCTGGATCTTAGCCAACCAGTGATGGTCAAACGGGGTTCTTGGCAAGCCGAGCTTTTCTGTGCCAGTCGCCGATGAAATTGTGATTTCGATTTCTGAGAGGTTGTGCACTAATTCAATCAGATCGCGGATGATCTGTTGACTGAGCAGATTCGATCAGAAATGCTCCATATGATTCAAAGCCGGATTGAACAGAATATTGATTTATTACATGCAAGATAAACATCTGTATGAGGATAGATAGAAATTTTATCCTTCCCTGTATGTTCCTGTGGCTTAAAAATCAGTCTTGAAATATGACTAAATTTGGAAAATTCTTATTTTAAAATAAATGGGCCAAGATCATTGCAAATGACCTGATGGAGAAATATTTATCTATGTAATTGTATTTATTACAAATAAAATATTTAAAAAAGATTTAATCTAATAAGTTTCAACAACCTTGCAAGATTTAAATCAGGTTATCGATGAGATCATCAGATGGAGATGATGCATCTCCATCTGATGAGGGTTTATTAATACTGCGTTTGACCTGGAATCCAGTTGGTTCCAGCAAGCGGTACACGAGCCATTGCCGCCGCCTCGACATTCAGTGCCACCAGATCTTCCGGATCCAGATTATGCAAATGCGATTTACCGCAGGCACGTGCCATGGTTTGTGCTTCCAAGACCAAAACACGCAGGTAATTGGCCAAATGGCGTCCACCTTCAACCGGATCGAGACGTTTTGATAGTTCTGGATCCTGAGTCGTAATCCCTGCAGGGTCACGGCCATTTTGCCAGTCATCATAATAACCCGCTGCTGAACCAATTTCTTTCAGTTCTTTGTCTAGACGCGGATGGTTATCTCCGAGCGCAATCAGCGCTGCTGTACCAATTGCTACCGCATCTGCTCCCAATGCCATCGCTTTGGCCACATCGGCACCTGTGCGGATACCACCAGAAACAATCAGCTGAACCTTACGGTGCATACCCATTTCCTGCAGGGCTTGTACCGCTTGCGGAATGGCAGGAAGAATAGGAATACCGACGTGCTCAATAAACACTTCCTGGGTAGCTGCTGTACCGCCTTGCATGCCATCCAGCACGATCACATCTGCACCAGCTTTCACCGCCAGTTTTACGTCATAATATGGACGGCTGGCCCCGATTTTGACATAGATTGGCTTTTCCCAATCGGTGATTTCACGGATTTCAGCAATTTTAATTGCCAAGTCATCTGGACCCGTCCAGTCCGGATGACGGCAAGCACTGCGCTGATCGACACCCACTGGCAAAGTACGCATGCCTGCCACACGTTCCGTCACTTTCATGCCCAGTAGCATACCGCCACCGCCGGGTTTAGCACCTTGTCCGAGTACGATTTCAATCGCATCTGCTTTACGCAAATCGTCAGGATTCATGCCGTAGCGCGATGGCAAATATTGATACACCAATGTTTGCGAATGACCACGTTCTTCAGGGGTCATGCCACCGTCACCGGTTGTGGTAGATGTGCCGACCATAGATGCACCGCGGCCTAAAGATTCTTTGGCATTGGCAGATAATGCACCAAAGCTCATGCCGGCAATTGTTACAGGAATTTTTAAATGAATCGGTTTTTTGGCAAAGCGTGTACCCAGTACCACATCGGTACCGCATTTTTCACGGTAACCTTCCAGCGGGTAGCGTGACATGCTTGCACCAAGCAGCAGCAAATCATCAAAGTGCGGCACTTTACGCTTGGTACCACCGCCACGGATGTCATAGATGCCAGTTGCCGCTGCACGCTGAATTTCTTGAATGGTTAAACGGTCAAACGTTGCAGATTCACGTAACACGGGTTCAAATTCTTGGATAGTTTGAGTCATGATTGATTGCTCCATTATTACGCTTGATTAGTATGCAGATGCATTGTCGACTTTGAAGTTGTACAGTTGGCGTGCCGAACCATAACGTTTGAAAGAAGCAGGATCTTCATCAAATCCGGCTTTAGACAGCAATTCTGCCAGTTCTGCCAGATGTTCCTGACGCATTTCTTTTTCAATACAGTCTGAACCTAGAGACTTCACCGCACCTTTGACATAAATTCTAGTTTCATACAGCGAGTCGCCCAGCGCATCGCCAGCATCACCGCAAACTACCAGACGGCCAGCCTGCCCCATGAAGCAGCTCATGTGTCCAATACTGCCGCCTACCACAATATCGACGCCTTTCATTGAAATGCCGCAGCGTGCCCCAGCATCCCCTTCAATGACCAGTAGACCGCCATGCGCTGTTGCGCCTGCTGCTTGAGAGGCATTGCCTTTGATATACACTGAACCTGACATCATATTTTCAGCTACGCCCACCCCAACATTACCGTTGACGATGACATGAGCTTCTTGATTCATGCCAGCGCAGTAATATCCGGCATGGCCGTCAATGGTGACATTCACAGGGGCTTTAATGCCAACGGCAATATTATGCTGGCCGCCTGGATTGCTGACTTTCCAGTCTACAATGCTGTCGGTCAGTTCTTTGCTATGCAGGGCCTGGTTTAAATCACGGATGCTGTCTACGCTTAAATCAAATTCATCTTTTAAAATTGAAGTGCTGATTTTTTCTGCAAATGCTGTATTCATAGGGTTATTCCTGTTTTCTATTCTGGGTCATTCTTAGGCGGCTTGATCTGCACTGCGTTGCCAAACATATAAGGTGGCTGGTTCTGGCTCCCAGACCTTGGCTTTGTCAATATTCGGCAATGATGCCAAGGCTTGATATTCGGAAGCCATGGCCACATAGTCATCGGTTTCTGCCAACACGGCCGGTTTACAGGCAATCGGATCGCGGATCACGGCAAAACCGTTTTTGGTGCCAATCGCGAAGGTAAAGAAACCGTCCAGATCGTCCAATGCATTGTTCAGTGCTTCTGCCAGAGAATCCCCTTGCTGTAAACGCCAAGTCAGATAGCCTGCAGCCACTTCGGTATCGTTATCTGTTTCAAAGCTGATGCCTTCACGTTTTAACTCCTGGCGTAAACGGGCGTGATTAGACAGAGAACCGTTATGTACTAAACATAAATCAGCGCCGGTAGAAAATGGATGACTGCCTTCCATGGTCACTGCACTTTCAGTGGCCATCCGGGTATGACCGATAATGTGACTGCCTTTCATATTCGCTAAACCGAAACGCTCAGAAATTTCGACCGGCAAACCCATGCCTTTAAGAATTTCGATGCTTTGACCGACACTCATGATCTTGAGCTGTGGGGCAATTTTGCCAATCGCCGCGCGCACTGTTTGTTCATCAGATTTTGCTTTAATGACTGCAGCCGTGGCGTTTTGGAACCAGTCCATGTCGGTGTTCAGTTCCGCTTTCAGTGCTTCTGCAAATGCAGACCAGTCAAATTCATCTTCAACCGACTGCAAGGTGAGTTTGACCCAGCCCTCAGACACTTCGTCACCATAAATGGCAAAGCCTGCGCTGTCAGGACCACGCCCGGTCATCGACTCCAGCATCGGTTCAAACAGTTTACCGAGTTGTGATTCCAAAGCTGGATTTTTTAAGTATAAGCCTACGATTCCGCACATAATTGTTCTCCGCTAAATGCTCTTTTTAATTCATGTCCTAGGGACGCTATGGGGTGAAAATAAAGTTTAGAAAAATTCGGTATAGCGCTGAATTTCCCAATCTGAAACATGGCGGCTGTATTCAACCCATTCCATGCTTTTTTGCAGGATGAATTCGTCAACTATTTCAGCACCGAGAGTTTCTCTAAACAGCGGATCTGCTTTTAGAGCCTCGACAGCTTCTTTCAGGGATTGAGGCAGGGTGCCAATACCACGTGCAGCAATTTCTTCCAAACTCAAGGTATACAGGTTTTCATTGCATGCAGGTGGCGGGGTCAGTTCACGTTCAATACCGTCTAAGCCGGCAGCAATAATCGCTGCAGAAACCAAATAAGGGTTGCAACCGGCATCCGGCAAACGCAGTTCAATACGGCCATAAGGGATACGAACCATGGCGGAGCGGTTATTTGAACCATAGGCAATAAATGCCGGTGCCCAGGTCGAACCTGAAAGGGAGCGACCCACCACCAGGCGCTTATATGAGTTCACAGTTGGGGCACAGAAGGCACACAGGGCCGGACCATGCTCAAGCAACCCTGCAATAAAGTGATAGGCCATTTTTGACAAGCCCATGCCTTGCGGATCACTGTCATCATTAAATAGGTTGCTGGATTCTGCACTGCCTATCGACAAGTGGAAATGCATGCCATTGCCGGCACGTTTCGGGTCTGGCTTGGGCATAAATGAACAGACCATGCCCAAATCATTGGCAATTTCACCGGCCGCCATACGGAAGAACGTGAACATATCCGCCGAGTTCATGGCATCACTATAGGTATAGTTAATCTCAAACTGGCCGTTTGCATCTTCATGGTCAATTTGGTAAATATCAAAACCGACTGGAATTAAAGCCTCGGTAATCCGTTCCAGGAACTGGCGTGAACGGGATAGACCTTTATAGTCATAGCAGGGCTTGTCCAGATTGTCTGACTCATCGACTGCTTTCAGTTTGCCGTCTTCACCACGGCGGAACAAGCTGAATTCAGGTTCCAGGCCGGTATTGAGGGTCCAGCCTTTAGCCGACAGGCGCTCAACTTGTTTGCGTAGTACATAGCGAGAATCGTAGGGATGTGGTTTGCCGTTGACATAGCCCTCACAGACCACACGGCCATAACCTGGCTGCCAGGGTACTGGTGTTAAAGAAGATAAATCACCTTTCACCATAAAGTCTGGACCATGCGGCTGCATCCCCATACCTGAAATGGCAAAACCGGCAAAACCTACCCCTGCACCTTCAATGGCTTTAAGACCCGAAATCGGTACGGATTTTGTTTTTGCTGACCCATGAATATCGACAAACTGAGCCAATACATATTTTAATTGATGATCATCAATGACTTTCTGTACTTCTGCACGGTACTTGGGCTTGCTAATGATGTCCTGTTCTTCTTCAAAGAACTCTTTTACGATGGCCTGCTGGAACATATTTGACATACTCCCGATATGACAAAAAATGATATTTGGCTCGAATAATGCACAGATATTTGATTCAATGTATTATTCAGCAGAAGAAACTTTCTTTCCTAAAGAGAAAGCAATTCTCTTGCCAACTTTTTTAGATCGGTTAAAAAATTTGTGCTTGGGGCCTAAAAGCCTTAATATTCCTAAAGAGAATAAAAGTTTCATAAGATAATACTTTCATTCCACATCGGGGCTGCTTTTTAATTTTGATTAAGAGTCAGCAGAATTTAGATTCAAAACAGTGCGAGTTGATCCATAATGAGACAAAACAAGAACAGCCTTAAACTGGAACAGTACATTGGCATTCAAATCAAACGCTGCCGTCAGGAACAGGGCTTGAAACTGGCGGAAGTCGCACAGACTGCTGAAATCAGTCAGGGTATGCTGAGTAAAATTGAGAATGCCCAGGTCTCGACCAGCCTTGAAACGCTAAGCCGCCTATGTGAAGTACTGGGAATCCCCTTATCCACCTTATTCAGTCAATATGACCATCAGGAAAGCCGGGCAATGATTGTGAAATCAGGCGAAGGAATGGAGGTGGTGCGTCGTGGTACCGAAAAAGGGCATACGTATCATCTGCTGACCCATTCTCGCGGGCCGCGCAAAAACTTTGAAGCCTATTTGGTCAGCATGGATGATGCCAGCGAAGAATTTCCCACCTTTGCCCACCCGGGAACAGAGATGCTGTATCTGATTGAAGGTGAAATCATGTACCGTCATGGCGATGAAGTATTTCATATGCAGCCAGGCGACTGCTTGACTTTAGATGGTGAAATTCCGCATGGCCCAGAACAACTGATTAAAGTCCCGATCCGTTTGATCTCTATGGTGAACTATGGGGATAACCAGGCCGAATAAAGCGGCCCTGTTTTTATAAAAAAGATGGCAGTGCCATCTTTTTTGTTTATATGCTTCGAATAAACCGTGCGGTAGCGTATCAAAGTTTATCTTGCCCTACCCTTATTGCCCCTTCGCCATCTCAACAGCCCCCTCCTTTACGACAACAGTCCTCCGCTGTTGCAGAGACCAAAATTCAACTCTGGTATAAGAATTGCTTTGCTTAAAAATAAATAAATATTCCCAATAAGAATATATTATTGCAGCGCATTGATTTTGGGATATTGATCTTTACAGCCTAGTAAAAAAATCCGGAGTACAACTTATGTGGGTAAATCATTTAAAAAGAATTGTCGCAGCGAACCTGCTGCTGCCTGGCTTGGCCTTTGCAGGTGAAACCGATCTGGATAGCGCCTCCACTGTATGGATGATGTTGTCCACACTGCTGGTACTGCTGATGTTTGTTCCCGGCTTGGCACTGTTTTATGGCGGTATGGTCCGCGCCAAAAATATTCTGTCCATTTATACCCAGTTTTTTGCTGTGGCAGGCGTGGTTTGTGTACTGTGGCTGACTGTGGTTTATAGCATGAGTGCAGACAAAACCCATATGCAAGCAGGGGTAACCAATCTCTACAGCTTTGTCGGCAGTTTAAATAAGGCCTTTCTGGTGGGTATTGATGAAAATACTCTGCTGGGCGGTGTACCTGAATATATTCTGATCATTTTTGGCATGACTTTCGCAATCATTACCCCCTGTCTGGCCATAGGTGCTTTTGCTGAACGCATGAAGTTTGGCGCGGTGGTGTTGTTTTCTGCTCTGTGGCTGGTTTTGGTATATGGACCAATGACTCATATGGTCTGGGGCGGTGAAGGTGCAATCATGCACACCTGGGGAGTTCTGGACTTTGCTGGCGGTACCGCGGTGCATATTAATGCCGGCATTGCCGCCTTAGTCGGCGCAATTGTATTAGGCAAGCGTAAAGGCTGGCCGGCTGCACCCGTTCCCCCGCACAATGTGGTCTATACCATGATCGGCGCAGCATTTTTATGGGTAGGCTGGTTCGGCTTTAACGTCGGTTCTGCATTCGCGGTAAATGCATCGGCCACCATTGCCATGATGACCACTATGGTGGCGACCTGCGGCGGCATCTTAGGCTGGATGGTGATTGAAAAAATGCATACCCATCATGTCACGGCTTTGGGCCTGGCTTCAGGTGCGATTGGCGGATTGGTGGGCATTACCCCTGCAGCAGCTTATGTCGGACCTTTTGGTGCGTTGGCGATCGGCTTTATCACCGCCATCTGCTGTTTTTATGCCGTGACCAAGCTGAAGCATAAAATGGGGATTGATGATGCCCTGGATGTCTTTGCTCTGCATGGCATAGGCGGCATGGTCGGCTGTATGCTTACCGGTATTTTCTGCATCCCGCAACTGGGCGGCAAAGTGGCCGACATTTCCCTGCTGAACCAGTTGGCTGCACAGGCAGGCAGTATTGTACTCACCGTAATTTATTGTGGCGTGCTGACCTGGCTGATTATGAAGTTCGTCGATAAGACCATCGGTTTACGTGTAACCCCGGAACAGGAAGAGCGCGGTCTAGATGTCAGCGATCACAACGAACGTGCATATAACAATTAACGCCACGGCCAGCTTTCAACTGATAAATTAAAATTTCATTTTAGTCCATTTAAAATTCTTCAACTTCACCAAGCAAATGCTTCAGGGCATTTGCTTTTATTTTTGCAAGTACAATGCCGAGACTGGCAGTTTCCATCTGCTTTTCCGGGGTGAAAACAGCTGACCATGGCTAAAGGGTTACTTCTTTTGAGATATAGACGCCCTAGCTTGAAAATGATTATGATAGATCGTTTAACTGCAAATTAAGTAAAAATATATATTTGAAAAATAATAAAATAATTATTAATTACAGACTAGTGGTATAAGAATTGCATCTTGAATCATGAAAGAAATATTCCCTTTAGTAATACCAATTCCCACCAAAAAAATGGTCAAGCTAATGTAAATCCATATTCATGAGATTCAGGAGCAATTCATGATAATGAACAATGTGAAGAAGTTACTCATGCTGAGTGTACTGCTGTCGCCTAGCGCAGTTTTTGCCGCTGAGGGAACGATTGATGGACCTGCCACTGTATGGCTCATGGTTTCTATTGTTATTGTCCTACTGATGTTTATTCCAGGACTTGCGCTGTTTTATGGCGGTATGGTCCGCGCCAAAAATATCCTGTCTTTATTTACCCAGTTTTTTGCGATTGCCGGGATTGTCGGCATTTTATGGGTGGCCGGGGTATATAGTCTGGCAACCGATACCACCAATATGCAAGAAGGCGTTTATAACCTGAACAGCATTGTCGGTGGCCTGGATAAACTGATGCTGCAGGGCATCACCGCAGAAAGTCTGGCAGGTGGCATTCCTGAATATATCTTGATTGTGTTCCTGATGACCTTTGCCATGATAACGCCGTGTATTGCACTGGGTGGCTTTGCGGAAAGAATGAAATTCCGGGCAACGGTTATTTTTTCATCTCTGTGGATAGTGCTGGTCTATGGTCCAATGGCGCATATGGTATGGGGCGGCAAAGGTGCATTATTCCATAACTGGGGAGTATTGGACTTTGCCGGCGGTACTGCGGTACATATTGCCGCCGGGGTCACGGCATTTGTTGGTGCCATAGTGGTGGGCAAACGTAAAGGCTGGCCTGCTACGCCGATGCCGCCGCACAATGTAGTATTTGTGATGATTGGCGCAGCATTGCTCTGGGCCGGCTGGTTCGGTTTTAACGTGGGTTCGGCTCTGGCCATCAATTCTTCAGCCGCACTGATTTTGATGACCACCATGCTGGCAACCTGCGGTGGTATTGTCGGCTGGATGTTTGCTGAAAAAATGTATTCCGGCCATGTCACAGCCTTTGGTCTGGCTTCAGGTGCCATTGGCGGCTTGGTGGGCATTACCCCGGCGGCCGCTTATGTTGGCCCTTTTGGTGCAATTGTGATTGGCCTGCTCACCAGTATGGCCAGCTATTACGCGATTATGATACTAAAGAAAAAGCTCGGCGTAGACGACGCGCTGGATGTATTTTCATTACATGGCATTGGCGGTATGGTTGGCTGCCTGCTGACCGGTATTTTCTGTATTCCGGAGTTGGGCGGCAATGTTGAAGGCATTTCCCTGCTCCCGCAATTCTTGGCACAACTGGCCAGTATTGCGATGACCTTTGCCTATGTCGGCATCTTGAGCTGGATCTTGCTGAAAATCATTGATAAAACCGTGGGGCTACGTGTCACGGCAGAACAGGAACAACAAGGCCTGGATGTCAGTGATCATAACGAACGTGCTTATAATTAAAGGCCGTGGAAAATCAAGTAACAAGGGCTTCGGCCCTTGTTTTTTTATGGCGGCTTGGGATAAACATCGCTTTGCATCATTTGCATACATGGCTATGCTGCCCTTTGCGGATTAAATCCCGCTACTGTCCATCTGCGGATTTTAACTGCTGAGTACCCTGTCAACGGGTTAACAATTATTCTCTCTTATGAGCAAAACAGGGATAGATAGCTTGCTGACGGCTTCCTTTCGGTCATTTCCCAGAGCACATCTTTGAGATTGTATGATCGAATGCCGAGTGCTCCAGCACTATAGGTTGCTGAACATTCCCAAAAAACCACAAGGAAAATTTTCTATACAGGGTTTGTAACTGCTAATTGAAATCTACTTATTTCTATACTATTATATACAACATGAGTAAATATGTAAGCATTAGCGTTGCAGCTAAAACATTAGGTGTTTCCATTCAAACATTAAGGCGTTGGGATGAAGAAGGCACTTTGGTTGCAGATCGAACCCCTAAAAATCATAGACGATATGATCTGAGTAAGATCATGCCTGAGCAAATACACAAGCCCGATAGTCAACTTCAAAGGAAAACCATTGCATACGCAAGGGTATCGAGTCATGACCAAAAAGAAGATTTAATTCGACAGCAACAAGTTCTTGAAATGTACTGTGCAAATCAAGGTTGGACGTTTGAATTAATCTCCGATCTTGGTTCGGGTATGAACTATAGAAAAAAAGGCTTAAATAAGCTGCTAGAAGCAATCATGAATGATGAAATCGGACGTTTGGTTTTAACGCATAAAGATCGCTTATTGCGGTTTGGTGCTGAGTTGGTTTTTGCCTTATGTGAAGCTAAAAGCGTGGAGATCGTCATTCTTAATAAGGGTGAAAATTTGTCTTTTGAGGAAGAACTTGCTCAAGATGTTTTGGAAATCATTACAGTGTTTTCGGCAAGATTATATGGTAGTCGTAGTAAGAAAAACCAAAAGTTAATACAGGCAGTCAAAGACGCACTATGAGCCGATTCATACGAGGGCATGTAATCCAATTACTGCCAAATAATAAGCAAGCAAGTCATTTCGCTCAAGCGAGTGGTGTTGCTCGTTTGTCGTATAATTGGGCTTTAAAAGAATGGCAACGTCAATATAAAGCAGATAAGGAATATAGAGATCAGTGTGACTATTATGGCGTTCAGGTGGATAAAAAACTTCTAAATAAACCATCCGAAGCTAAAATAAGAAAGCACTTAAACTCGTTCAAGCGTGAGAAATACCCTTTCATGCTTAAAGTGACCAAATGTGCGCCACAACTTGCGATTAAGCAATTGGGTAGTTCATTTGATCGTTTTTTTAATGGTCAATCCAAATATCCAAAGCCTAGAAAAAAAGGCGTAGATGATCGCTTCTCATTATCAAATGACCAATTCAGCATTAAAGATAGAAAAATTAGTATCCCAAACTTGGGTTGGGTAAAAATGACTGAGGATTTGCGTTATCAAGGAAAAATATTATCAGCGAAAATATTTAAACAGGGTGGTAAGTGGTTTGCTTCGATTGCTGTTGAATTAAATCAGCCTGAGAAACTTCACCCCAAAACAGGTTTATCTGTTGGTATTGATTTAGGTGTTTCCAGTCTTGCCACTTTATCTAATGGCGAGGTTGTTCCATCAAGTGCGCCACTAAAGAAACAGCTTGCCAAGTTAAGACGACTTGCTAAGTCTTTTAGCCGTAAAAAGAAAGGTAGTCAAAACAGAGAAAAAGCGAAAACCAAGCTCTCTCGTTTGCACTACAAAATATCATGCTTGAGAAAAAACAATCTTCATCAAGTCACATCTGATTTAGTTAAGCGATTCGATCTGATTGCGATTGAGGATTTAAATGTGAAAGGTATGGTACAAAACCGTAAGCTCTCAAGAGCCATATCGGATATGGGCTTTTATGAGTTCAAGCGACAGTTGATTTACAAGGCTAAACAGCATGGCAAATCAATACTTTCTGTTGGACGATTCTTTCCAAGCAGCAAGATGTGTTCGAATTGTGGTGAATTAAACCAAAACCTGACACTTGCAATGCGTGAGTGGCGATGTTCATGTAACACCCTGCATCACAGGGATATTAATGCTGCCATCAATATTCTAAAACATGCAGATAAAGAATTGGTGGCTACATAAGCCACCAATGGCGGTGAGTTACACCGTGACAGCCTATGGAATTGAGGTAATCCCAAGCGCAATAGCAATTGGTTCTTGATGATGAAGTAGGAATTAAACATTAAACCCACGTAAGTAGGTTTAAGTAGGTTTTAAATAACGGTCATCATTATAGAGAAATCGGGTAGCGCGATCATGTAGCCATGGTGGCAAGAACAAACGACGGATTTCGTCCTATTGCTTTGAAGCATTTAATTTTTTTCTTGATCAAAACGATGCTTTAGTAAATGGTGAATGCTTAAAAGCATAGTGCTGGAATGGGCGGCTGTACGCTCTTATGATAAAGGTTGATTGCTGTCCTGACTCTAGGGCATAAAGCAAATGGCTGCCAGCTTACGCTAACAGCCATTCAGGGGGATTACAGTTGGGGGAAAACAGAATTGTTATTTATGCAATGCTGAGCAGCCCGTCAATACCGACAGCCTGACCATCAAATTCTGCAATGGCATCCAGCAGGACATTCCACAAATACAGTGCAGAAGCCCGGTCACACAAGAGATTGAATTTCGGCGCCTGGGCATCGCTGACATTCATCACCACAGCATTAATGCGCGCCACCGAGGTCTGTGCAATCTGACCTGCAGCAAAAGCTTCTGCGGACAAATCGACGGCACACAGCTTAGCCATGATGAAAGCCACAGATTGCCCAGTTAGCTGAATCCAGGCATGGCTATCCTGACGCGGCAGCAGATAGTTGGCGCGGTCACTCAGCTCCCAGCTCTGTTCCAGTGCGGCTATACTTTCACCAAAATCCTGCATTGCACCCAGCACTAAATATTCGGTCGCAGACAGCCGTGCCACAATGCTGCCATTGGCCTGATGACACAATCGATTGGGTTCATCCGGCAATCTAAAACCCGCTGCAGTTAAATAGCTGGCACTGTCGGTTCCCCGGAAACCGACGCGTGGCATATTGGTTAAATCCACCACTGCACATTGCTGAATGTGCTGGGACTTACCGCCTGCAAGAAACATGCGTCCTGCGCCATAAGACTGATAGGCCGCACAGGTTTTTTGAATGGGACTGCGTTCTGCTTGAGGTAAAATACTCATGATCAGATCTCCTGACGGGCATTATTAGGGTCATAGAAAGGCGCTTTTACTACTGTGGCGTAGACACTTGCACCTTTTTCCACACGAATCTGGAACTGCTGGCCCACTGCGCTTTGCTCGATACCGACATACGCCATGCCAATAATTTGGTCCAGAGTGGGTGAATATTCACACGAAGTTACGTTTCCTGTAATTTTGTCGCCATTCAGCACAATATGGCCTTCCAGCGGTTTTTGCTGCTGTTTGTCCAGCACAAAAGACACCAATTTGCGTTTCATGGGCTGCTGTTCCAAAATGGCAATGGAACGCTTGCCCACGAACCATGGCTTGCTTTTCGCTACAGCCCAGCCTAAGTCCACTTCTTTAGGATGCGACATGCCATCGGTATCCTGACTGATAATGATATGACCCTTTTCCAAACGCAGTAGTCGCTGGCTTTCCACCCCAAAAGGCTTCATGGAGAACTCTTGACCCGCCTGCATCAGCAGATCCCACATGAACTCGCCATAACGTGCAGGGAAGTGAATTTCATAGCCCAATTCGCCTACAAAGCCAACGCGCAAGATACGCACAGCAATGCCCTGAATGGTTCCGGTGCGCAAACCCAGGTAGGGAAATGCTGCTGCACTGAAGTCCACGTCCTGACAGACCTTTTGCAGCACTTTGCGGGAATTCGGACCGGCAATATTCACCGCCGCAAATGCCGACGTGACATTGGCTATATCGACATTTAAGCGCCACTGCGCATTCCATTTCAGCATTTGCTGGTAAATGCGGTCTACCCCACTGGTGGTTGCGGTAACATAAAAGTGGTTTTCACTTAAACGCCCGGCAACACCATCGTCTATCACCACGCCATCTTCGGCAGTCATGACTGCATAACGGGTTTTACCCACCGGTAATTTTACAAAACCAAAGGTATATAATCGGTTGAGGAACTCGCCGCTGTCAGGCCCGCGAAGATCTAATCCGCCTAAAGTAGATACATCAATCATGCCGACATTCTGACGTACATTGCGCACTTCGTTTTCAATATGCTGCAAACGGCCAGAGACGTCACCATAATAGGCCGGACGCTGCCAGTTGCCTGCCGGCATCATTTGTGCACCGGCCTCAATATGGCGTTGATGCATGGCGGTCTGACGGAAAGGATCAAAACCGCGTCCCGCAATATGCGCCAATTTTTCTGCAGTGAACGGTGGACGGGCGGTCGTCACCCCGGTTTCGCTCACTGTGCGGTCTGTATATTTTGCCACGAGACGCGCAGTAGGCAAGGCTGAATGACGGCCTTGAGAAGGTCCCATACCCACAGTAGAAAAACGCTTGACCAGCTGTACATCACGGTAGCCCGATTTGGTGGCATTAATAATGTCGCGGATTTGCAGGTCTTCATCATAATCGACAAATTCTTTGCCCTTAGGATGCGCGAAAATTGGCCATGGGAAATTCACCGCTGCTTCGACAACAGGTTTTTTCGCTGCTGTAGCAGCATTGCCCAAAATGGCATTCACTGCATCCGTGGCGGTTTGCACTGCATCATGCAGAACATTGTCCAGCTGATGCACACCGGCAACAGAGCCGCTAATGTGCAATCCCTGAGGTAAACCGGAAATGCTGAACTGTGCCTTTTTGTCGTTATAGTTCAGTTTGGCACCGGCTTGACACAGCAGCTGGTACACCGGCATATAACCGGATGACATGGCCAGCACATCACAATCAATTTTCTTGCTGTGTGTACCCACCTGGCCTTCTGCAACAATACTGCGTATATCGACTCCGGTCAGATGCTGCATGTCCTTGCTATGCAAGGCTTCATACACGGTACTGCTGAGATAGACCGGAATGTGGTGCAGTTCAACCGCTTTTTGCAAAGCGGGATCTTCTGCACCGGCGCGCATGTCGACTAGGGCGGCCACAGAGATACCGGCTTCGGCCAGATCTAGGGCGGCCAGATAGCCGTCATCGTTACCGGTTAAAATAACCGTTTTCTGGCCGGGCCGTACCCCATACAGTTTGACCAGACGCTGTACGGCACTGGTCAACAGCACACCGGGCAAGTCGTTGTTGCGGAACACCACTGGCTGGTCAAAACTGCCGCTGGCCACAATGCATTGCTTGGCACGGACTTTATACATACGCTTGCCTTGAATGACCGGTAAATAATGATCGGTAAACCAGGCATTACAAATGGCTTGTTTCAGCACGCTAATGTTTTCATGCTGTTCTACTTGCGCAATCAGTTTGGCTGCACATGCAGCGGCTTTTTTACCCTCGGCATCAAAACGCGCATAATGCAGGCTACCACCCAGTATTTTATCCTGTTCAATTAACAACACTTTCATGCCGGCATTCGCGGCGGTTAACGCTGCCTGCAAGCCGGCCGGACCGGCACCAATAATGGCAATATCTGTAAATAGATAGGCTTTGTCATAGTATTCAGGCTGAAAATTCAGATCCAGCACCCCCAGCCCGGCTTTTTTACGGATCATGGTCTCCCACAGCTTCCAGACCCCTTTAGGCTTGTAGAATGAGCGGTAATAGAAGCCGACAGGCATAAATTTTGAGAATTTGCCTAAAAACGCATCGCTGTCTTTCATTAACGAGCCAGCATAGTTTTGCCCCATTGCCGACAGATGCGCTGCAATCTCGGTGCTATCTGCCAGTACATTCGGCTCCTGCGGCAATTGAATCAGCGTATTGGCATCTTGTCCCGCCATGGTTAAAGGTGCACGCGGACGGTGGTATTTAAAAGAGCGCGACATAATCCAGCGCTGATTGGCAATCAAGGCACTGGCAATACTGTCGCCCGCATAGCCCTGAAAAGTCTGCTGATCAAACTGAAAAGTCACAGGCTGGTTGCGGTCAATCAAAATGCCATACGGCAAAGGCAGTCGGTTTAAATCTAGATTGCTCATGCGGATACCTCCTGTTTAGCAGCCTGTTCTGCTGTTTTTTCTGTAGCTGGCGGATTTTCAAAATCGATGCGCTGGCTAAACATTTCCTTGGCATCAAAGGTACGCAGAATTTCATCGCTCACTGTATGGCGCTCGGCAATAAACCAATAACTGCTTGGGGTATGCATCCACCATTCCAGTACCACACCGGCAATATTGCTTTTATTGAACACATAATCTGCCCATTCTTCATTGCTGCAGGTGTTCTGGTCCGGCATGGTTTTCAGCTCGCCGCCATAACTAAATTCACTGATATTTCTTGGACCATTTAAAGGACAAATCATTATTTTCATGGGTTTACTCCTTAATGGCTCGCCGCAGTGGCGCCCATTTCATTGACTTGCTGGAAGCGGCTGAAACGCGACAATTCAAATGGCTTGATCAGATCCGGCGTACGGCCAGTCGCCACAAGTTCCGCCATGGTCTTGCCACAGATCGGGGTGGATTTAAAGCCCCACGTGCCCCAGCCTGCATCCAGGTAATAATTGTCATAAGGCGATTTGCCCATAATCGGGCTGTAGTCAGGCGTCATGTCGGTCATGCCAGCCCATTGGCGCATGAGTTTGACATTGGCCATAAACGGGAACATTTCAATGGCATGAGCCAGCAGGCTTTCTTTTAAATCCAGGGTAGAACGGGTGTTGTACAGCGGATAAGGGTCTGAACCGCCACCAAAGACAATTTCACCGCGGCTGGTTTGCTGCACATAGCAGTGCAAAGCAGATGAACTGACCAAAGGATTGATAAACGGTTTAAACGGCTGGGACACCATGGCTTGCAGCGGGAAGGTATGAATCGGCGACTTGATATGCAGCTTGTTCATTAAAATGCTGGAAGCGCCGGCAATCGCCTGTACCACGCAGCCACACTTGATGCTGCCACGGTTGGTTTTTACCGCCGTGACCTGGTTTTTTTCAGTCACAAAATCCTGTACTTCAGTCAGCTGGTGGATTTCCACGCCGCGTTTCGCCGCTTCCTTGGCATAGCCCCAGGCCACGGCATCATGCCGTGCTGTGGCACCATCCATATGCCAGAGTCCTGCCAGAACAGGCAAATGCGCGGGATCAAGATTCAGACACGGTACCAGCTCCTTAATTTGCTGGCGGTCAATCATTTCGGTACGACCACCAAAATGCTTGTTCACTTCGGCACGCTGGCGGAAGGCACGCACAGTAGAATCGGTATGCGCCAAAGTCAGCTGGCCGCGCTCTGAATACATGATGTTGAAGTCAAATTCATTGGACAGGTTTTTAAATAAATCAACCGATTCTGAATAGAACTTCACTCCTTCTGAGGTCAGATAGTTGGAACGGATCACCGCAGTATTACGCGCCGTATTACCACCGCCAAGATAGGATTTTTCCAGCACAGCAACATTGGTGATGCCTTGATATTTTGCAAGATAATATGCGATTGCCAAACCATGACCGCCAGCGCCAATAATCACTACGTCATAGTGTGATTTCAGCTCCTTCGGTGGAGGCAAATCAACTTCAACAGGATATTCACTGCTTAATCCGTATTTGAGCAAACCAAGTGGCATGATTTCTTCTCCAAGGCATCTTTTCCAATGCCGCTAGCTTATTTTTTAAAAATGTTTGCCTGCATACGCGCAGCATCAAGGGTATTTTTCATCAGGTAGGCAATGGTCATGGGACCGACACCGCCCGGAACAGGCGTGATGGCTTTGACCACAGACAGCGCATCGTCATAATCGACATCTCCGACCAGACGGTTTTTGCCGTTTTCCTGAATGCGGTTAATCCCCACATCAATGACCACCGCACCCGGTTTTAAATAGGATGCATCGATCATTTTCGGTCTACCGACCGCTGCCACCAGAATGTCCGCATTTTTGCAAATGTCGCGAATATTCTGGGTGCGTGAATGGACAATGCTGACGGTGCAACTTTCTTTTAATAACAGCGCTGCCATCGGCTTGCCGACAATGTTGGAACGGCCGACCACCACTGCATGCAGTCCGGACAGATCCGGCCCCAGAGTGTCTTTGAGCAGACGAATACAGCCGGTCGGTGTACATGGGGTTAACACCTCGCGGCCCTGACTCAGACCGCCGACATTTTCACTATGGAAACCGTCAACGTCCTTAAGCGGGTGAATGCGCTGCAACACCGCCGTTTCATCAATATGTGCCGGCAACGGCAGCTGCACCAGGATGCCATGCACGGTGGCATCTGCATTCAGTTCATCAATTTTCTGCAGCAGCGTGTCAGCATCTGTATCTGCTGACATGCGGTATTCCAGTGAGCGGATGCCGACATACAGCGCTTTTTCAACCTTGTTGCGCACATAGACATGACTGGCCGGATCATCTCCGACCAGGACTACCGCAAGGCAAGGCTCAATACCTTGCGCTTTCATCTGCTGCACTTCGCTTTTGATCTCGTCCAAAACGGTTTGTGCAGTTGCTTTGCCGTCAATAATCAGCGGCTGTGAATGTTCTTGAATGGCTATGTTCATTTAAATACCACCGTACGGTCATCATTAAGGAATACGCGGTGTTCAACAAAGTATTTCACCGCTTTGGACAGCGCGACTGTTTCGGTATCACGCCCCACCGAGACCAGGTCATCCGGTAAATAGGCATGGTCGACCCGCTGCACTTCCTGCTCGATAATCGGACCTTCGTCCAGATCACCGGTGACAAAATGTGCCGTGGCCCCGATCAGTTTGACGCCGCGTTCAAAGGCCTGGTGATAAGGCTTGGCCCCTTTAAAGCCAGGCAGGAACGAATGGTGAATATTGATGGCGCGTCCTGCCAGCTGGCGGCACAGGTTGTCTGACAGGATTTGCATATAGCGCGCCAGAATCACCAGTTCGGTACCGGTTTCATCCACAATTTTTAGCAGTTCCTGTTCCTGCTGTGCTTTAGTCTCTTTAGTCACCGGTAGATAGATAAAGCGCAGGCCTTCACGTTCTGCAATGGGACGTAAATCCAGATGGTTGGAGACCACTGCAGTAATCTGGAAATCCAGTTCGCCTTTATGATGGCGATACAGCAGGTTGAGGAAACAGTGATCAAATTTGCTGACCAGGATCATGACTTTCATCGGTGCGCTGCAGTCATAGAAGGTCGCCTGCATCGCGAACTGCTGTTCGACTTCGGCAAAGCTGGCTTTCAGGCTGTCAATATCGCCACTGGCGTCATTGAAACGGAAGACAATACGGGTAAAGAAATAGCCGGTGGTCTCGTCATCATACTGTGCCATTTCACTGATATAGCAGCCGTTCTGGGCAAGGCAGCCGCTGATGGCGGCAACGATGCCGGATGCAGCCGGGCAACGGATTTTTAGAATATATTGGGCTGAAGTGTGCTGCGTCATGGTCGATTTGCTCCGGTATTTAAGGCAGTCAAAACTCAGGTGCTCAAGATGGATATTCTTAAGAGTAAATTTAATTTCTTGTAAAAATTTATATAAAAACACACGCCGTTGTCCATATTTCTTGTTTAAATTCAGCTACTTTTTATGAGTATGCCTTTAGAGGTATAGGTAAAATTGGCCAGCCATCGCAGTATTAAAATCAGCCGTATGCTGAGCTGATCCGGCATAAAACTCAATTCAGGGAGTCAATACAGATGGCATGGATAGTTTTAGTTCTGGCCGGTATTTTTGAGATTATCTGGGCCTATTCCATGAAACTTTCAGCCGGTTTTAGCAAGCCGGTCCCCACCCTCATGACGGTGGTTTTCGTAATTTTAAGCTTTCTGCTGTTGAGCTATGCCATGCGTACGCTGCCCCTAGGCACGGCTTATACCATTTGGTCGGGCATAGGTGTGGTCGGGGCATTTTTGCTGGGCATCCTGATCTTGGGCGAGCAGGCCACCTTTATGCGTATTTTAGCCGCCGTTCTGATTACGGTTGGACTGCTATTGATGAAATTATCCGAGCCCTCCTGATCTGCAATTTGGTTCAGGCCATCAAGCAGATGCGCAGTTTTAATGCATAAAATATTCATAACAGGAATAAATGCCAGATTTAGCCGGTATCAAACAGGACAAATCGGTTATTGGCAAACTTGGCGCGGTATTTGCTTTTTATCAATTGAACTTTGTAAAAGGAGAATGCGATGAGCTATCCGGAACACTTTGTGATTAAGAAAATTCGCTTATTAACACCGACCACCTGTGAGGTGTATATGCTGAATATGAACAAGAAGTTTATGAAAGGCTGGCTGATTCGATGCAATCAGGGGCTGGTTCAGCAGTTTCATGAACAGATGAATAATTTGATGCAGTCTGCCCAGCCTTTTCAGGCATTGTTGCAGCTGAAGCAGTTTCATCGGGTAGAGGTTTTATGTTAAGCCAAATCTAGCCAGCAGGAGATTAATTTCCTGCTGGTGCTTTCGCACATCTTAATAAAAATCAATAATTTAAAAAACTTTCCTAAAAATAAAAAAACTTTCCTAAAGCCGTAGACGGCTGAAAAAAAATCCTATATAAATTCTCACAGAGAAAATAATTTTCCTAAAGAGAAAATTAAACATCGCATAGAAACTCACTTTAAAGATTGAGAATTTATAGGAAGCACCCCTATGCCCCAGAACGCTCCAGCCCAATATATTCTAAAAATCCGTTGCCCGGCTGCATCCGGCATCGTTGCCGCCATCAGCGGCTGCCTTGCCCAGAACGGCTGCTATATCAGTGAAATGGCACAGTATGATGACGAGACCACCGGCTATTTCTTTACCCGTATTGTCTTCCGTTTCAATGACGCCAGTGGCGATATTGACAGCCTGAAAGCCAGCTTTGCCGAAGTCGAACAGCAGTTCGCGATGCAGGCGACCTTCTATGACTGCAGCGCACCGATGAAAGTCATGATCCTGGTCAGCAAATTTGATCACTGTTTCCTCAACCTGCTGTATCGCCATCATAAAGGCGAACTGGATTTCCAGATTACTGCAGTGGTGTCCAACCATCTGGATTTACGTCCGATTGCAGAACGTGAAGGCCTGCGCTTTATCTATCTGCCGGTGACCAAAGAGACCAAAGCACAGCAGGAACAGGAACTGCTGAAAATTGTGGATGAAACCGGTACCGAACTGGTGATTCTGGCGCGCTATATGCAGATCCTGTCAGACAACCTGTGCCGCCAGCTGGCAGGACGCGCCATCAATATTCACCATTCATTCCTGCCTGGCTTTAAAGGGGCCAAGCCTTATCACCAGGCTTTTGAACGTGGCGTCAAACTGATCGGGGCCACGGCACATTTTGTCACCGGTGATCTGGACGAAGGTCCGATTATCGAGCAGGAAGTGCAGCGGGTCGACCATGCCTATTTGCCGGATGACCTGGTCTCGGTGGGGCGTGATACCGAAACAGTCGCGCTGTCCAAAGCGGTGAAATACTTTGTCGAACACCGCGTATTCCTTAATGATGACCGTACGGTGGTATTTAAATAAGGCCTAAGTGAAAGCTAAGCGCATCACCAGCGCAGCTGTACGGCCACTCAGGTGGAAAAACCAGACTGGCCGTACAAATGTATCGATTGCTATTGATATGATTTTAAAATGAAAAATGGCATCATTCTTGCAAAATAAAACTTGTTCAAGAATGAAAATGAATACAATAAAATTAAGAGGTACTGTATGAAACTAATCACCGCCATTATCAAACCATTCAAATTGGACGATGTCCGTGAAGAGCTCAACAAACACAGCATTCATGGTATGACCGTGACCGAAGTCAAAGGCGCAGGCCGTCAAAAAGGCCATACCGAAATGTACCGCGGTGCCGAATACAGGGTCGATTTTTTGCCGAAAGTGAAATTGGAAGTGGCCGTCCGGAGCGATCAGGTCGAATCAGCAATTGAAATTATCAGCAAATTTGCCGCTACGGGCAAAATTGGCGATGGTAAAATTTTTGTCAGCGCGCTGGAACAAGTGGTACGTATCCGCACTGGTGAAACCGGTATGGACGCCATTTAGTGTTATGCTCGATCCTATCCCCCCACCCTTTGGTTTGATCACCCTCGCAAAAGTTAAACACTGAATTACCCGGCAAGTGGGGTTTGGGGACACTTGACATACTCCCACCACTTTCGACTAGCTCCTTGCGAAACTCGTTTCTCAGGGATTCTAAAAGCAAAGGCTCTTAGGCGACTTCCTCACGGATTTCGCTTGCTTTCTGCTTCGCAGGGCGACCTTTACTGCGTCTTCCCTCCACAGACAAAACGGTATGTCCTACCGCTAAGATGTTACGAGATGCGTTAATATCCGCATTCGCAAC
>NZ_NEGD01000021.1:0-33404 GCF_002135245.1 Acinetobacter sp. ANC 4218
AGGTCGGAAGATCAATTACAGCATCTTCGATAAGTTAAGTCAGCTCAACCAGCGAGAGATCGTTGAGAATAAACGTTTGGGTTCAGTCTTGGCTCATATCCAACAACAGCATGAAGAATTGGAACAACAAAATAAACGCAATCGTTCTCAATCTATGCCACGTAGACGTGCACAGAAAACAGCAATTCAACAACGGAATCTGAATCCTGTGCTTGACTTGGAAAGTCCTGTATAGGACATTTCTATTTGGTTATTAGGTAGGACATTTCTACTTGGGAATAACATTGAAAAACAAGATTATCATTTTGATAATTAACAAAATTTAAAAATTTCGTATAATGGCCATTACGTTAAATTAATTTAAAAATCTTAAGATGATAAAACCATAATATGATGAATATTAAATCTACTATTTTATTTATTATCGCTGCTTCTCTTTTTTATTTTTTTGTTTTAGAAAGACGGTTTGATGGCGACTCATTAATGAAAGAAAACAATCAAACAATCAAACTTTCAAGCTTGACTAACTTTAATTGGGATACTGCTCAACTGTCTATTTCAAATGAAGACTTTGAAAAAATTACTTTTTATAATAAAGGGATAGAAGTATATAGAGAAATCATTAAATTCAATTTTGATGATGGATATGAATCACAGTATTTATTTAACTCAAGTGATAGTATGAAAGAAGCTATATCTGCTTATGAATGCTCATATTCATCTTCTATAAAATTGAAAAAAGTAGAAAAAGTGAGTGAAGGAAAAGTTACTTTTTATATTTATGAGCCTTTGGACTGTATACCTATTAATTGAAATTTTTTATAAAATAATAACTTGGTAAAAATTAAGTTTTCCTAAAATTAACATAATATACCTTATACTAAATTTAAAAAATGAGATTATCCTTATGATAATTAAAGAAATTTAAAAATTTCGTATAACGACCATTATGTTAAATGGAAATTTTAATTCCTAATTTATACTATAAAAAAATTAATTGAGCGGATTAAATGAATATTGATGTAAGCAGAGATCATGGCCAAATTGATAGAAAAATTATTGAAGATTATGCTGAGTCTATTGGTTATAAATTTCCTAAGTCTTATGTTGAATTACTCAGTAAACACAATGGATTAACTCCTCAAAAGAACTATTTTGAGTTCTTAGATCATAACAATGAGTTCACAGATAGAGACGTATATTTTTATAGCTACGGATATGAAGAAATAGAAATTTGGGATGAAGAAGATCGTAAAAAGTATGAGGATTCCATCAAAAAATATGAAGCAATTGAATTAAATCAGCCTGATGAACACATGTATGAATTTATGGATAAACACATAGTGATTTTTGGAGAATGTGCAGGTGGTGACTTACTAGCTTTTGATTATAGAGATGATCTTGATACTGATGAACCAGCTATTACTCTGATTTATCATGATGACCTTATCCAACTATCACCAACTGAAAATAAGTTGAGAACTATAAAATTAGCAGATAATTTCACTTCTTTTATGGCGTTATTGAAAGAGGATCATTTTTAAAATTCCCTAAAATTAACATAATACACGTTATACGAAATATGAAAAATTTTTCTTTGAAAAACAATTGTTTATGTTGATGTGAAAAGCCCAATCCTCACCGATTGGGCTTTTTCATCTTTTTAACCTGTTCCACGCCTGTTATTTGATCAATGTTTCACGACTTTGATTAGCTTAAATGAACAATCATTGCTTCTGTTTCTGTTCTTTTTGGCGTTCTTCCAGCTCTTTTTTAAATGCCTTTTTATCCTGGTAGGATGCAATCAGCATGATTGGGATCAGTACTGGAGCAACCAAAATGCCCAGGGCAATGTCTTTCAGTTTTGGCATGATCTTTCACCCTTATTGCTCAGTCATTATCAAAGACGGCATTCAGTACACGGCCAAATAAACCACGTTTTCTATGCGGAGTAGGTTTTATATCAGGCTGGTTTTGTATGTGCGCTACTTCTTCAGTCTGGCTAGTTATGACTTGAGTATCTGCTGTATTGGAATTGATAGTAGGATTTTGTTCATCATTAATTTCTGTATTTAAGGGCTGTTCTAAATTACCTTTGAACTCGATTCTGTGAGTTAAATCCTCAATGTGTTGCATTAAGGATTTCTCTCGTTGATTCGCTAAATCCAACTGGCTTTTAAGCAGATTAATTTGTTCTCTTAATACTTGTTCCATTTCAGAATGGACATGTACAGGTACATCCTTTTGAACGTGTTCAGTACGTACATTGTGTTGTACGACGATAGGATTACCATAGACTCTGATCAGTTCAGATAAGTCTATAAGCCCATCATTATCCCTTGATAACTCACCATTTTTTAAAGCTTCGTAAATGGTCGTTCTTGATTTTTTAAAAGCTTTACTAGCGTCCATTACGCTAAATTTTGTAGTGTTCAATACAATCCCTCTGTTCATGTACAAGGATGTTCAGGTGAACATGTTGGCTGAACATTATCGTTATTTTGCTTGGAAGCCAACCTTTACTAGATATGGATATAATTCTTTAAACTTTTCCGCATCTAATAGCATTTCAGCAATCCGTACAGCAAACTGAGCATAACTTTCTGTACCTTGAGAATATTTACCCATCTCAGGTAATTCTGACAATTTGTTAGCAAATAAATGGCGTTGAGCATCTGTCAATTTGGTGAAAATATCCAAAGTATTTGGATCTCTAGTTCCGGGATTGGGTTTATTAACATTTTTCTTCTGCTTGAATGAAAATGAAAAACCGTAAATTAAACGTCCTTTTTTATGCTGTTCATATTTAACAGTAATATCTGTATGCTCATTAATTTGAGCTATAGCTGGATGTAAGACCCTGTTTTTAAAATTCCCCATCCTTGTATATTCTTCATCTAGTACACCAATTCTCTTTCTAAACTCTTCTAGCTCTATAGTTGGAGTCTGACCAGTACTGCGCCATGCAATCAGTAACTCATATAAGCGCACAGCATAAGCACTACTGAGGTTACTAACTTGCTGCAATTCATATTTAGTGAACTGTTCTTCGAGCTTAGTAATTAATGGAACAATAGCTGGTGCAAAAATTAATTTAACAGTTGCTTCAGCATCAATATAACGAATCTCACTAACCCAACGGCTTAGTACATTTTCGATATTTCCTCGTTTATTCACTTCTTGATAACTGAACTGTCTAGCAAATAAATCTTTTGAAGCATCCTTTAATGCTTGATAAGCAGTCTGTCTTGCGACATTAAATTGATTTATATAGCTTTCTGCATGGACTTCTAAAGGGTTGTTCGCATTAATACCTTTACCACTTTCCCGTGCTTCGACAATAGCTAAAAGAATGAGTCGCTGTTCAACTAGATCCAAGTTATAGCTTGCGTTAATTAGAGCATTATCTTTTACAACCAAGTCTCGCATTTTATTAATCTACATTTTTATTTGTGAATATAAATCTATATAAAATATTATGTAGTTAAATGCAAGGTAAACGTAGTTAAGTCTACAAAAAATAAAGCGTAGATTTATGGTAGGTAAACGTAGTCATATTGGTAGGTAAACGTAGTCATATTGGTAGGTAAACGTAGTCATATTGGTAGGTAAACGTAGTCATATAAGCCCTAAAAGCATTATGAATAAAGGCTTACAGCACATCTAAAAGCATTTAAAAGTATTAAAAATAATTAAAAGCCAAGGGAAGGAAAAATTGCCCTTTGTTTTCGCTACGCTCAAACTCTATTGAATCTCGCTTTCGCTCGATTCGATGGGGCAATTTTCTGGCTTATGCTTACGTGAATTTAAGAAAAGCAAATTTCAGCATGTGATCTAAGCTCTTTGAGAGAATAAAAAATAAAAAGCGGTTTTTCAGAGGGTCTAGGGGCGAATTTCAGCGATTTCACTCGTAGACACTCGTTCTGTATCTTTCATTGTGAATTTGAGCATAGAGCGCAAATGAGAGCGATCTAGAGCAATGTTTAAATAGGGTCAGTAAAAATCTTTTCCCTTTGTATGAGGATCATAAGAAAATTTGGGCTTTCTATTGGTCAATTTTTCTAAATTTCTCTCCGCATTGGTCATTTCTTTCTTTGGTTCAGGATTTGAAGTGATCTCCTGTGTTTCTACTTCTTCTTTTGACGTTATTTCTTTACTTTTCTTTTTATTCAATAAGTCCATCTGTAGACAAACTCGTGATAATGACTGATACGAAATGTTTTGGTTTAGTTCAGGAATTTCCGCAAAAATTTCTTTAAGGGTATATGCCTGTTCATGCATTTCCAGGATCTTTTCTTTTGATTGAAGAACGTATCTTTTAGCTAGGTGACGTACAGCCATGATTTGCTCCTACTTCATCATGGATTGTTAATAAATAGGATTATCTAGGATTTTTTAGGAAAAAATAGGAAAAAATAGGAAAAAATGAGAAAATTTAGGAATTTTTAAGAATATTCGAGAATAAGTAAGATTTTGGGTTTTTAGCCTGTTTGGATAAGCGGTTTTTAAGAATATTTGAGAAAATTTAGGAATATTTGAGAAAGTGGTTAAGGGAAAAGTAGGCAAGATGTGTAATGTTGGCCAACATGCAAGCATGATTAGCACACCATTACCTCCTCTTATTCGCTTTTCAAGCTCAACGTGGCATCTTGTCCTGCGGAGCTTTTGGCACAGCCAAACTGTATTGTGATAAGGAATTAAAAAATGTCTGATGATAAAAAGCCGAAACGAATACGCCAAAAAACGATTAAAGTCGTGGTGACTGAAGAAGAAAAATTGATGATCGAATCCAGGGCCAAAGAGGCCAATTTATCTAATTCTCAATATTTACGTGATTTGGGTTTGGGCTATCAGCCTCAAAGCCTGACTGATATCAAAACCATCCAGGAGATCCGCAGTCTGAAAGCGGGTCTGAATAAAGTGGGCGGGTTGCTTAAAAACCTCATGAGTGCTGAGTTAACCGATCCTAAAGAAATCCGATCCAGGGTGAATGGCTTGCTGCTGGACTTTTCCAGAAATCAAAATTCGATTGATTTGTTCATTTCAAAAGTCCGATCCAAGATCAAATTTTAAGACAGGACATTTCTATTTGGGGCTTACAACTGAATTTCGTATATGAGATTTTATGTTAAGTAGCCATTTTATTAGACTGCTCCCAGTATCCTAGATAAATAGATGAGCTAATTAACCAATATATTCGGCTCATTAATTGAGTCGAATATATGCTATATTCAACTCATCTTAGATTTTCAGAGAAAGATTGAAAATGCAGGAATGGATTTGGCAAATACAAAACTGGACAAATTTCACATGGCAAGATTCAATTATCTTGCCTAAAACCAGACAGATACATCAAAAAATAGGGATTCTTCTTGGACAAAGTCAGCATGATTTAGCAAAAGAACAATTCACTCTAGATACTCTTCTGGCCAATCTTGTTGCTTCATCAGCAATTGAAAATGAAACCATCAATGTTTTTTCATTGCGATCATCTCTAGCTCAACGCTTGGGTGTTACGCTTGAACAGCCTTATCCAAGCTCAGATCGATCAGAAGGTTTAGCCAATATCATGCTAGATGCACTTAACGATGTTAAGCAACCACTGACTGTTGAGCGTCTCATGCAATGGCATCGTTGGCTTTTCAATGATCCGGATTGGACAATGCAACGTTTACGCATTGGTCAACTTCGGGGATCAGAGCCTATGCAGGTCGTTTCAGGTCGATTGGATTATCCTAAAGTACATTTTGAAGCACCGCCAAGAGAAGGCTTAGAAGAACGCTTAAATACATTCATAGCGTGGTTTAATCAAAGTCTGAATGATTCATTGCTTGATCCTCTGTTACGTGCAGGCATTACCCATTTATGGTTTGTTACCCTACATCCTTTTGATGATGGTAATGGACGTATTACACGTACCCTTACAGACCTTGCTTTAGCTCAAATGGATGAACAGAGTATCCGTTTGTATGCAATGTCTACTGCGATATTAAATAAACGTAAAAGTTACTATGAGATATTAGAACAAACTCAAAAAAATGATTCTGATATCACAGATTGGCTAGTTTGGTTTCTAGATACATTGAATGATAGCCTTGAAAAAACCTTAGCACAGATCAATCGAACATTATTTAAAAGTCAATTTTGGCATAAGTATTCAAATTTAGCCCTGAGTGAAGAACAACGCAAAGTCCTAAATCGTTTATTAGACGGTGGCGAGAATGGCTTTGAACATGGTATCAGTGCGTCACAATATCAAAAGGTTGCTAAAGTCAGTAAAGCAACAGCTACTCGCCATTTATCAGATCTACTTGAGAAAAAATGTATCGTCAAATTAGAAGGTGGTGGACGTAATACACGCTATCAGATCAATACTCAGTTATAGATATTCTAAGTAATAAAAAACCCCGGCATCCTGCCGGGGTTTCTCATATTCGGTTCTAGGTATAACGTCCTGTTGTACCTCACGATCCTTGCGTTAGAACATAAACATCCATTTTACGTTCCGGAACTTCCTGTTCCTGATGGACTAATCATATGAATTTTCAAGTATGTGAACTAGTAGTCATAGACTTGAATTAATGTGAGAAAATGCTTACAAAGATGATTAAAAACTGTCCCAGGTTTATCCGCAGGAAATGGGGATAATTTTAGATCCTGGGACGTTGAGAACATTGGAAAAACCGCAAAATTGACTACTTTTTAAACAAAATTATTGGCAAGAACTATCAAAACCGCTCATAAAAAAACCGACTTGTTTCCAAGTCGGCTTTTCGGGTTTGCGTCCCAAATTTCTTATAGCATAACTTTTTGAAATATAACACTATTTATTTTACTGTTATTCCCAAGTAGAAATGTCCTACCTAATAACCAAATAGAAATGTCCTATACAGGACTTTCCAAGTCAAGCACAGGATTCAGATTCCGTTGTTGAATTGCTGTTTTCTGTGCACGTCTACGTGGCATAGATTGAGAACGATTGCGTTTATTTTGTTGTTCCAATTCTTCATGCTGTTGTTGGATATGAGCCAAGACTGAACCCAAACGTTTATTCTCAACGATCTCTCGCTGGTTGAGCTGACTTAACTTATCGAAGATGCTGTAATTGATCTTCCGACCTTGATGCTCAATCGCTACCGTACCATCGGGGTATTCTAGAAATTCAAGATATTTACCGATCAGCCTCTGATTTTCTTCTGTATTCTCCAGGAGATATACGCATTTATCATAAGTAATGGTCAAGCTATTCGTGACTCTGCGGGGTTCACGCCAGGTAAAAATATCATCTAATTCCTCAGCTGTTTCAGTGACAGTCCGGTGTAGATCCTTGGGATTAAAAGCCATCTTGGCAAATTTACGATTAAACTGCTCGATAAAGCAGGGCAACCACTTATTCGCATCTGCAATCGAATTGATACCCTCCAGGCGCATTTCCTTGATCAGACGGTCCTGAAGGGTTCTGTTGGCACGTTCTACGCGACCTTTGGCCTGAGGTGAGTTAGCGAAGATGATATCGATATTGAGGGTACTGAGTACGCGTCCAAATTGCGTAACTTTGGTGTCTTTCTTGCTGCTTTGATTCACCCTAAAGACTGAATGTTTGTCGCTGTAAAATGCTAAAGGCTTACCGTGCTGTTCGACATACAGGCGTGTTGAAATCATATAGTCAAAGGTTGATTCTGATTCACAGAAGCGTAAATGCTGTAATTTGCCTGTGGCATCATCGATAAACACCAGCAAACAGCATTTAGCAGCGCGTCCTTCAAACCAGTCATGGTGTGAGCCATCGATTTGTACCAGTTCACCATAACAATCCCGGTTATATCGAGGCTGATATGGACGTTTCAATCGCTTGCAGCGAGGAATCCATAAATCGGCTGCAATCATCCAGCAACGCAGGGTTTCTACTGAAAGATCGAATCCATGCACGGTGGTGAGCTTTTCATGCGCTAAAGTGGGTCCGAAACCATGAAGTTGATCAGAAATAATATTGAGGCACTTGAGTCTGAGTTCTTCAGGAAGCTTGGAATTGCTGGTTTGGCCACGACCGGCATGGGCTAATGCAGCTGGGCCTTGAGCTTTGTATTTTTGCAATAAGCGTCTGATCTGACGTTCAGAAATATGCAATAACTGAGCAGCTTGGGATTGAGTTATGCGTTGATCACAGATTTCCTGCAAGATCGACAATCGTTTAAGTTCTTTATCCGACATAGACACCAACATATCAAACCGTCCGCTTCGATAATCGCAAAAGCGCATATTCTAAAAGCGGACATTTTTACTTTGGAGAAACCGGACATTTCTATTTGGGGCTTACATTCAAATTTCGTATAAGGTGTATTATGTTAATTTTAGATTTTCTTAATTTAAACTTGAGATTTAATCCAGTCTCGACCAAATGATGCAAAGATTTCAACCTTAAATCGTGTGCCAAAAGATATCTCTCTTTACTTACAGTGTTCAATCCATCAACTATCAAATTTTTATTTAGGAAATAATGAATGAATTATGTTTTTTTTGATATTGATGGAACCTTACACAAGGAAGATATTTTTTTAGAGTTCATCAAGTGTTCAATTAAAGAAAGATTACTCAATTCTGTTATATTTCTTCCGATTATTTTTATCTCATTTCTTATTTATCTTGTTAATACAAAAGGTAAGTTTGGGTTAAATTTAATTTTATTTTTCCTTTTTCTAGGCATTTCAGAATCGCAGTTAGGCACTCTCACTGAGAAATTTTGCAAATCATTCTCTTTAAAAATGACCCCTTTTGATAATGCGCTTAAACAGTTAGAGTTTCACAAAGCAAATGGTGATCAAGTCATTTTTATTAGTGGCACACCAGTAGAATTCATCAAGCAGATTTATCCTAGTTTTTTCAATACAACTAACTTTGAAGTAATTGGCTCAATCACACGTAGAAACTTTGGTTCCTTCTATTTAGATGAAAGATGCATTTATAAAAACAAAAAGACGATGTTAAACAATCGATTTAACGCTGTTCTAAATTTTAGCCATGGGTACTCTGATAGTTTAAGCGATCTTCCAATTTTAACTCTTTGCGATAAAGCCTACTTAGTTGATAAAGATGGCTCTATGACCTCATTTGACACCCAGAGGTGAGGTAAAGTAGTTTTTGGTTCTAATATCCATGATTAGCATCCCATTTAACATAATGGCTGATTATACGAAACGTAAATGTTAGAACCCATTCAAAATGTCTATATTCTCACCAATAAAAATGTCTAGTTTATGATGGTTTTTATCACCATGGACTGGATATAAAATATAGATGCTGATCACTATGTCTGACAAAGAAATTCAACGTCTTGCAGTTCTGCAAGACGTTCGAGATCATCGTATTACCCAAGTCCGTGCTGCTGAAATCCTGAATCTTTCTACCCGTCAAATTACCCGGTTATTACAGAAGCTCAATCAAGATGGTGTTTCAGGCATGACTCATGCAAGTCGTGGTCAACCGGGCCATCATCGCCATGATGATTTATTAAAATCGCAATGTCTTTCAATTATTTCTGAACATCTGCTTGGATTTGGACCCACCTTGGCCCATGAGAAGCTCAGTAGCATGTTTGATCTGAATATCCCGATAGAAACAGTTCGGCGCTGGATGACGGCCAATGGGCTCTGGATTCCGCGATCCAAACGAATGAAACGTCCATACCAACCACGCTATAACCGTGATTGCTTCGGTGAACTGATCCAGATTGATGGCTCATATCATGACTGGTTTGAAGGCCGTTCCGCCAAATGCTGCTTGCTGGTTTATATCGATGATGCCACTGGAAGGTTGTTGCATTTGCGCTTTTGTGAGGCGGAAACGACCTTTGACTATATGCTTTCCACTAGAGCCTACATTGAGCAATATGGCAAGCCTTTGGCCTTTTACAGCGATAAACACTCGGTATTCCGAGTGAATCAGAAATCGAGCCAAGACAGCAAGATCACGCAATTTGGGCGGATTCTGAATGAGTTAAACATTGATATTATCTTCGCCAACTCACCGCAAGCCAAAGGTCGCGTAGAACGTGCCAATAGAACCCTTCAGGACCGTCTGATCAAGGAGATGCGCCTGGAAGGCATCGGTTCGATTGCCGAAGCAAATGCCTGGCTGCCCTGCTTTATTGAGCATTTCAATCAGAAGTTCGCCAAGTGTGCGAGAAACTCGAAGAACTTGCATCGCCCTTTAACGGAATCTGATGCTGAACTAGATGATATTTTTACCTGGCAGGAACCACGTAAGGTCACCAAGAATCTGACCCTGACCTATGACAAATGTATTTATATGCTTGAACCGGCTGAATTGAACCAGAAATTAGTTGGGCAATACATTTCATTTCTGGAGTATCCGGATGGGACTGTGGCCCTCATGCATGAAGGACGAAAGCTCAACTACAGCATTTTCAATAAATTGGCTGGGCTACAGCAAAATGAAGTGGTTGAGAATAAACGATTAGGTTCAGTCCTGGCGCATATCCAGCAACAACACGAAGAGTTAGAAAAACAGAATAAACGTTCCCGGGCCAAGAAAAGTATGCCGAGTCGTAAAGCTCAGAAAGCTATCATTGAACAAAGAAATTTAAATCCTGTGCTTGACTCTTGTGGTTAAAAACAGGACATTTTAAATGGTTTATCGCATAGACATTTTAATTGGTGAATAACAGTAAATGTAAGCCCCAAATAGAAATGTCCGGTTTCTCCAAAGTAAAAATGTCCGCTTTTAGAATATGCACTTTTGCAATTTCGTTAGCGGACGGTTTGATATGTTGGTGTCTATGTCTGACAAAGAAATTCAACGACTTGCAGTTCTGCAAGACGTTCGAGATCATCGTATTACCCAGGTCCGTGCTGCTGAAATCCTGAATCTTTCCACCCGTCAAATTACCCGGTTATTGCAGAAGCTCAATCAAGATGGTGTCTCAGGTATGGCACATGCCAGTCGTGGTCAACCTGGCCATCGTCGCCATGATGACTTGTTAAAATCAAAGTGCCTTTCCATTATTGCTGAACATTTGCTGGGCTTTGGACCCACCTTGGCGCATGAAAAGCTCAGCAGCATGTTTGACCTGAATATCCCGGTAGAAACGCTTCGGCGCTGGATGACGGCCAATGACCTGTGGATTCCTCGATCCAAGCGCCTGAAGCGTCCATATCAGCCACGTTATAACCGTGATTGCTTCGGTGAACTGATTCAGATTGATGGCTCATATCATGACTGGTTCGAAGGACGCGCTGCTAAGTGCTGTTTATTGGTGTATATCGATGATGCTACTGGCAAGCTGTTGCATTTGCGCTTTTGTGAGGCTTAAACAACCTTTGACTATATGCTTTCAACCCGAGCCTACATTGAACAATACGGCAAGCCTTTGGCCTTTTATAGCGATAAACACTCGGTATTCCGAGTCAATCAAAAATCGAGTCAAGATAGTAAGATCACGCAATTTGGCCGGATTCTGAATGAGTTAAACATTGATATTATCTTCGCCAATTCCCCACAGGCCAAAGGCCGTGTAGAACGTGCCAACAGAACCCTTTAGGACCGCCTGATTAAGGAGATTCGCCTGGAAGGCATGGGTTCGATTGCCGAAGCCAATGCATGGCTACCCTGCTTTATTGAGCATTTCAATCAGAAGTTCGCTAAATGTGCACGAAACTCAAAGAATTTACATCGACCATTAGCCGAATCTGATCTTGAACTGGATGATATTTTTACCTGGCAGGAACCGCGTAAGGTCACCAAGAATCTGACTCTGACCTATGACAAGTGTATTTATATGCTTGAACCGACAGAGCTGAATCATAAGCTTGCTGGGCAATACATTTCATTTCTGGAGTACCCGGATGGAACTATCGCCATCATGTATGAGGGACGGAAGATCTATTATAGCGTCTTCAATAAACTGGCTGGACTACAGCAAAATGCAGTGGTTGAGAATAAAAGATTAGGTTCGGTTCTGGCCCATATCCAGCAACAGTATGAAGCATTGGAAAAACAGAATAAACGTTCCCGCCTCAAGAAAAGTATGCCGAGTCGTAAAGCTCAGAAAGCTGTTATTGAACAAAGAAATTTAAATCCTGTGCTTGACTCTTGTGGTTAAAAACAGGACATTTTAAATGGTTTATCGCATAGACATTTTAATTGGTGAATAACAACACTTGTATATTAATATCAATAACTTAAAAATTTCACACTGATCACAAAATGCCCAAAAATCCGATTTTGAAACAAGTCGGCTTAAAAATGATCAATTTTGGCATTTTCCGAATGTTATCAACTCTTCCAGGGTAAAAACTATCCCCAATTTCTGTGGATGAAATTTAGGCTATTTTGTAGGCCTAGGCTTACGTGAATCTCGGCCCTTTGCTGCTATGCGGCATACTGGAATTTTCATATTATTGAATGGTCAGGAACAGGAAGTTCCATATAATAAAAAATAAGCACCAGGATGGCGCTATATAAGACATGCAAGAGCACAAAGACCTAATGTTCCAATAAAAAACCCCGGCAGGATGCCGGGGTTTTTTATTTGTATAAGCTATTTAAATAATAGCTTGTTCTTTTAAATGAGATAGTGCAGCAAGAATATATGATGAGTTGAAGGTTACATCGGTATAGGTTGATGGAGATCGACTTCCAGTTTCCTTAAAAATCTTATAAAAATTATCAACTTCATCAGTGCTTAAAGGGCGAATATTATCTTTGTTATTGTGAACAAATAATTTTCCGTCCTCACTAAACATAATAAATTTAGATTTTCTAGATTCAGTTTCTAAATTAACTGGTGTAGAAAAAAATTTAACGAGAGTTTCATATAGATTAATATTCATGTAACTTAACCCTTTGTTTTCATGTATATATTTTTTCGATAAGCTCTCAATACTCATAGAAATAGCTTCTCTGGCTAAAAATGATTTCGTTCTTTGACTCTTTTCAGCCAGTTGATCTAACTGTTTTTCTAATTCTACAGGTAATCGAAGCATCAACATTATAAACAACCCAATCTAAATGTATATCAATTAGAGTATATCATTAAGATGGTAGTTTCAAATTTTTTGAACCGCTCTTTCTCTGATTTCAGGGGTATATTTTAATTTTGTCATCGGGATAGTCTCTCAGAATATTGACTCTCCGACAAACCCGGTACGGTTCAGACTGTGATCCACCACTGACTTGCATCAAGGCAAGGGTTTTACCTTGGGTAGCACGGATTGCTCCTCCTGCAAGTGGAATCCAGTCTATTTGTGATTTAAAAATGGAACTCATAGAACCATGACGTTCAGGTGAACACCAGACCATACCTTCAGACCATGCAAGAAGCTCATGCAGTTCTTTTACTTTTGGATGCTCAGTATCCGCATCTTCTGGCAAAGGAAGGCCCCACAAGTGATAGATACAGATAAAGCACACATATGGAGGTGCTTTGTCACGGTTAAAATGGGAAAGAAAATGTCCACCAGATCTTGAGCACAGGCAGGTTAAGTATAAAAATAACGTGATCGAATGTAATCATGGCAAGCTAAAGCGGATCATTAGGGCCACTTTAGGATTCAAATCGATGAAGACGGCTATGCCACATGCATCTATTCAGATGGCATTAAACACCGATGATGTACAGACGAAGTAGTAGCAGCCGATCCTACTAAAAGAATAGCAAACGATAAAAACAGCGATAAGCATGTTTTTAACCACTGCATAAAAATAGACCAAAAATTAAGCTTTTTTAGTTTTACAGATTCGAAAATAAATAGTAATAATTCATGAATAGTAGCCGAAGCTACCATTCATGAATCCAAATCATACTATTTTAAAAAACTAATTCGATGCCTGCACCATATTTCCATCCCTTTTCAGACTCTGTTGCCTCTTGCATAGAAGTGGCTTTCTGTCCTTTTTCATATTGGTAAGCAACATCAATGAAAGGTTTAATTCGCTTAGTAATCTCATATCGGGTTTTGATACCAGTTTTTAGTTCTGATAAACCTGATTTTGCAGCATAGTTAGAATCATCGCTAAATATTACATCTGCTTCGATATAAGGTTGAGTAATAAGTTTCTGAGTTAAAAGCAAATCACGTTCTAATTCAAAACTTGCTCCCCAAAAATTATTCTCACCACCGTATAAATAAGCTTGTGTTTCAAAGAAATAAGGAGCTAATCCTAATACACCAATAACACCATCAACTCGATCACTGTTGCTGCTATTTTTATCTTCGCTATATCTTACACCAGCTTGTATATCCCAAAATGGGGCTACGTTACGGCTATAAAGTGCTGATACAGCATATTTTGGATCATTACTTTCTGACTTTTCCGAATTGGCTTCAATAAATAGACGATTTTCATCTGTTCCAATCAAAGTTTCAAGCTTTGTTCCTAGGTTGCCCTTACCGTCTTCATCAACCATCCATGCATTTTCAAGTCTTGTTACTTGATAAATTTGTCCGCCATGTTCTTTAAGATGATCATCGTGAGATCCGTCTGATCTCTTTCTTGCAGTCAAAATAATATTATCTCCCCCATTTGCATTTTCCATTGAATAATATTCTGGATACAATTCTTGGGGGCTATATCTTAAGCCACCAGACTCCTGTAATAAGACTCTCATACCATTTGTAATATTACTTTCTTGTTCCGAAGTGCTGCTATTAGCAAAAGTTAAGTTTGATATACTTATTAATGCAATTGATAAGACTGTTTTTGAGAAGAAATTCTTAGTGATTTGCATGTGGATTTACTCCCTTCTCATTTACTTGGGACTGAGGAACAGTCTTTGTAGAATTACCATCTTCCACTTGAGCTACAATGAGTTTATTCATCATTCCTGCACTCATATGGTAAAGCAGGTGACAATGAATAGCCCACTCACCTAACTCATCAGCTGTGAGTAGAGTGGTTATCGTTTTCCCAGGTGGAACAATTACCGTATGTTTGTTTGGCATATTGCTTGGATCCTGACCATTCTCAAGCTGCATAAACATGCCATGTAAGTGCATTGGGTGAGCCATCATACTGTCATTGACAAATTTTAAGCGAATACGTTCACCATACTTCACCACTAGTGGGTCGGCTTCATTAAATTTTTTACCATTTATTGTCCAAATATAACGCTCCATGTTTCCACCAAGACGGATCTCTATTTCACGTTCAGCTGCACGAGTGTCTTTTTGAGGATCTAACGATTGCAAATCACTATATTGCAATGCTTTATTACCTTCAGGTGTTGAAGCATTTGCCCATCCAAATACGGTATTATCATTCTTGTCTGAAGCCGCCTTAACAGTAGCGCTATTCATCGGCATATCATGATCCATACCTTTCATAGAAGACATATCATGATCCATACCTTTCATAGAAGACATATCGTGATTCATGCCTTTCATAGAAGACATATCATGATTCATATCTTTCATAGAAGACATATCATGATCCATACCTTTCATAGAAGACATATCGTGATTCATGCCTTTCATAGAAGACATATCATGATCCATACCTTTCATAGAAGACATATCGTGATTCATATCTTTCATAGATGACATATCATGATTCATTCCCATATCTTCCATAGTCAATAAAGAACGAGGACGAGGCTTAGGCATCTCAATTTGTTTGACTGCTGGGCTGCTTTCTTCATGTAATGTTCCCACTGAAAAACCGGTACGATCAATAGATTCAGCTTCAATTTGGTAATGTGCTTGTTTTGGTTCCACAATTACGTCATAAGTTTCAGCAGTACCAATACGGAACTCATCTACAGGAACGGGCTTTACAGGTTGACCATCAGCACTGACTACAGTCATTTTTAGGTTTGGAATGCGTACATCAAAGAATGACATAGCGGAAGCATTAATAAAACGAAGGCGAACTTTTTCACCAGCTTTGAAGTTACCCGTCCAATTTTGCTGAGGTGTCTTGCCATTCATTAAAAATGTATAACCAGTCACATCGGACATATCTGTTTTCAGCATTCGCATCTGATTCCACATAGAACGGTCTTGCCAAGTCGCTTTTAGCCCATCACGTTTAACTTGTTTTAATACATCGAATACTGTTTCGCGGCGGTTCTGATAGTAGTCTGCTTCTTTTTTAATATTTTTCATAATTTGATCACTTGTCGAATTATGAAAATCAGAAAGCAAAACAACGTAATCTTTATCGGTTTTTTCAGCAGCTGTTAGTGGAGTTTTATCTTTAGGATAAATAACAAAAGCACCATATAAACCGTCTTGTTCTTGTCCTTTACTATGTGAATGATACCAATAAGTACCATTTTGGCGGACTTTAAACTTATATTCATAAGTTTTATTAGGGGCAATGCCATTAAATTTGTTAAATCCAGGTACACCATCCATAATTCCAGGTAATAATAAGCCATGCCAATGGATTGAAGAGTCCTGATTTTTTAACTTATTGTGAACACGGATAACGGCCTCATCACCTTCTTCAAATTCAAGAAGTGGTGCAACGAATTTACCATTTACAGTAATTCTCTCAACTGGTTTTCCTGTGATATTTACAGTTTGTTCAGCGATTGTTAAATCATATTCTTTAACTGCCGCCATTACCCAAGTTGATGAAAATAAACCAACTCCAATTAAGAGTATATGACTTAACTTTTTTGACATTCTATCTCACCTTTAGAAAGGTCAAGATTGAAGTAATAAAGCAAATATTTAGTATAAACTTTAATACTTCTTTCTCGCTATTTATAAAATTATTTATTGCTACTAGGCATATTCATCTTTGAATGATCCATTTTAGAATGGTCCATATTCATCATGGAATGATCCATTTTTGACATGTCAGATGAGTTAGGAGACTGATGTTGACTATGATCTTGCTGAGTCTTGTCATCTTTTTCCATTTTACAAGGTTTTGTACAAGGTTTCTGTGCTTTTACCGTTTTAGTGGCACTTGAGGTTGATACATCTTTTGCCCAAGATTGAGTACCAGCAATTAAAGTTCCAGCACACATTAAAATTGTTAGACTACGACGCACTACAGTTTTCATAAATTTCTCTAAAAGTTAATTTCTTGCTACTACAATAAAGTGAAGCACTGAACATCTAAGTGACTTGAAAATGACATTTTTGTAATCTATCTCGATCAGATGTTTTATAACGTTATTATAGTTTTAATGAATAACTTAGGATTCTGAGATGAGAATACTATTAGTTGAAGATGAACAAAAAACTGGTGATTATCTCAAGCAAGGTTTATCCGAAGCTGGCTATATTACCGACTGGGTTACAGATGGGTTAACGGGTAAACATCAAGCTCTTTCTGAAGAGTATGACTTAATTATTTTAGACGTGATGTTACCTGGACTAAATGGTTGGAATATTATCAATGATATTCGTAGCAGCGGTAAAACAATGCCCATTCTTTTTCTTACCGCCCGAGATCAAATCGAAGATCGAGTAAAAGGATTAGAGCTAGGCGCTGATGATTATTTAGTTAAGCCTTTTGCTTTTGCAGAGCTTCTAGCTCGAATAAAAACGCTCCTTAGACGAGGGCAACAAAGAGAAGATAGTAATATTATTAAGATTGCTGATTTAGAACTTGATTTGAGAAAACGTCGGGTAACGCGAGCGGGTCAACGCATTGATCTGACGGCAAAAGAATTCGCGCTTATGGAACTTTTTATGCGTAGACGAGGTGAAATTTTACCAAGAGCGCTGATTGCTTCTCAAATTTGGGATATGAATTTTGATAGTGATACGAATGTCGTTGAAGTCGCTATTAAACGATTAAGAAGTAAAGTTGACAGTAACTTTACTCCCAAATTAATTCAGAATATTCGAGGAATGGGGTATGTACTAGAGGTAGAGGATGAATAATAATTTATTCAGAGCGATCAGTTTCCGGATCGGTATCATTTTCTCATTATCTACTATTTTCATTCTAATTATTATGGGTTTGTTCATAAATAAATTAGTAATGCATCATTTTGAAACTCAAGACCGTACCCAATTAGAAGGTAAAATCCAGCTTATTCAGAATCTTCTCCAACAGCATCCTAAAAATTCTCCAGAACTTAATCTTTATTTAAGAGATGCGTTAGTTGGACACCATGATCTTATGGTCCAAATAGAACGACCGACAGGCCAAATTTTATTTAGTTCAGCATCCTCAATCATTAATACTCAAAATTTAATCAAGTCAGCAAATAATTCATGGATTAAATGGCAAGTTCAAAATAAGACCTATCGTGGCATGATCTACACTACAGGTATAAATAGAAATTCTGAAATACAATCTGTACGAATTATTGTTGGGATCGATACATCAGAACATCTACATTTTCTAAAAGATTTTAAGCGTCAACTTTTGTATATTGGTTTGGCTGGTACAATTTGTTTAATGTTTTTAGGTTGGTTTGCAACCTGGAGAGGTTTAAGACCAGTGCAAAAAATGGCTAAGGTCGCAGAAGGAATTTCTGCTCAACATCTTTCAGAACGTTTAGAAGTTGAGCATACACCAACCGAACTAAAATCATTGGCAATCGCCTTCAATGCTATGCTGGACAGACTAGAGTCAGCTTTAGAAAAACTTTCCGATTTTTCATCTGATTTAGCACATGAAATTAGAACACCGATTAATAATTTAATGACCCAAACTCAAGTATGTCTCGCCCGTAACCGAGATATTGGTACTTATCAAGAAATACTATTTTCTAATTTAGAAGAATTTGAACGTTTGGCTCGAATGGTGTCCGATATGCTTTTCTTGGCAAAAGCAGAACATGGCTTAAATTTACAGAACTTACAGAATATTGACCTCATTAAAGAAGTTACCGCTTTATTTGATTTCTATGACGCTCTAGCTGCCGAAAAAAATATGACACTTCAACAAACAGGATCTGGCAATGTAAAAGGTGATCCTGCTATGTTACGTCGCGCACTCAGCAACCTATTGTCTAATGCAGTTAAATATGGAAACAAGAATTCTACAATACAGATAAAACTTCAACAGAATTTAGATAACACAATATTTTCAATTGAAAATGAAGGCCCTGAGATTTCTCCTGAACAACTATCCAGATTATTTGATCGTTTTTATCGAACAGATGCGTCTAGACAAAGAACAGAAGAAGGAACCGGCTTAGGGCTTGCCATAACAAAATCTATTCTTGATATGCTTGGGGCGACCATCCAGGCTGAATCCCTCAATGGTCGAATCATTTTTACCATTGTTTTTCAAAGTGAATCCATGCAAGGGGAATCATTTTAACTCATTTTTTGAACCTCTTCCATTTACCCGAGTTGACCTTACATAAAGCTCAAACTGAGAGCCAGAGCTACGCCAGCACCTATCATGGCAATTGTGTAGCCAAATATGATAGCTCGGCCAAACTGTGCCCCCCCTGTCATCCATGCAATTGTCGCTTTGCTTAACATGTTGCTCAGTGTGGCCAGCCCTAGCGCGACAGCAGCCACATTTGTTGTTAAGCCTTCAGTACTATGCAGGCGGGCAAGTGAGACTAAAATAGCATCTACGTCTGCTAGCCCAGAAATAGTCGATAATACGAAGATGCCGCTGGTGCCCAACCATTGTTTTGCTGCCGGGACCAAGACTGCCATGACAGCCAGGAAAGCAGCGAAGCTGAATGCTGTCCCAAGATCAAAAGGAGCCATTGCTTCTATTGTTCGATCGTTGTTTTCAGCGCTGGTAATTTGGCGTTGTCTCCACAATGCCATACCCAGCAGAAGGATTCCCGCAATCATCATTGCACCACCAAAAGTGCTTAGCAATGCTGGCTCAATGACGCCTATCAGCACAACCATACGAAAAAACATGATGCCACAGGCAGCCAATGTTCCAGAAATAGCAGCACTGACCATGACGGGGTGCTGGCGTGTATAGCGTGCCAGTGCGACAGTTGCAGCTGTAGAAGATGCCAAACCACCCAATAGACCTGTCCAGAATATGCCTCTTTCTGAACCGGTAAGCCGCATGGCAAAATGACCTGCCAGAGAGAGTCCGGCAATCAGGATCACTGCCCACCATAACTGGTAAGGATTTAATGCAGCAAAAGGTCCCAGACCCGTATTGGGTAAGTAGGGTAATATAACGACAGAAAGTACCAGCAACTGCAGGGATGCGGTTAATTCACGATGCTCTATCAAGCGTAGCCAACCGTGTAAGGTTGGCTTGAGATCCAAAAATACAGCGACGATTACAGCCGCGGTTAATGCTAAAGTAACATTACCATGGGATGCATATGCACCTAAAACTAATGTCAACAGCATCGCGATCGTCGTGGTAGCGCTTAGATTACCGGAAAGTTTTGCGGTACGCGCGTAGGACACTGTTAATAATAAGGAAAGCCCTAATACGGCCGCGACCAGCGGCCAAGGCCCGAAGTTTGGTTGTAAATGACCGAGCACTCCTCCGAGCAATCCTGTCAATGTGAAGGTACGTAGGCCTGCTACTCGGCTGCCCTCGGGCAATTCACGATCGTGCCATCCTCGTTCTAAACCAATGAGCAGGCCGATGGCAAGTGCTGCAATAAGACCTGGTACATCTGGTGGAAGAAAAGAACTCTCTATCATAACTTTTTATTTCGCAGGCGAAGGGCATTCGTGATGACTGAAGCTGAACTCAAACTCATAGCCAAGGCGGCAATCATCGGTGACAACAACCAACCGGTAAATGGATATAGTACGCCAGCCGCGATAGGGATACCCAAAGCATTGTAAAGGAAAGCAAACATGAGGTTCTGTTTCATGTTGCCGACAGTAGCTTCCGAAAGTGAACGGGCAACAGCAATCCCTCGTAAATCTCCCTTGACCAGCGTAACTTGGGCACTATTCATTGCAACATCAGTCCCGGTTCCCATAGCGATACCGACATCAGCTTTAGCCAAGGCTGGTGCATCATTGATGCCATCACCAGCCATAGCCACGATGCGACCTTCCTTCTGCAATTTGCTGACCAGTTCTAGTTTATCTGCGGGTTTGACTTCGCCATGTACCTCATCAATGCCTAGACGTGCTGCGACTGAACGGGCAGTGGTGAGACCATCTCCTGTTGCCATCACGATACGTAGACCCGCTTCCTTCAGGGTGGCAAGTGCTTCTGGGGTATTTTTTTTGATGGGATCGGATACTGCAAGCAGACCGGCCAATTCACCATTGATGGCTAGATGCATCACACTTGCACCTTCCGAACGCAGCTCTTCGGCTTGCGGAATCAGAGATTGTACCGAGATACCCAATTGCTCCATCAGTGCTGTGTTGCCCAAAGCTAACTGACGATCGCCCACTTGACCTCGAACACCAATCCCTGAGCCCGATTCAAAATTATCTGGTGTTTCAAGAGACAGGCCACGTTCGTGTGCTGCGTTTACAATCGCTTCGGCTAGCGGGTGTTCACTGCCTTGATCAAGACTGGCGGCTAAACGTAATACTTCAGATTCGTCAAAATCTGATGCGGCAACTACACGATCGAATACAGGGCGTCCTTCAGTTAACGTACCTGTTTTATCGATGATTAGTGTGTCAATCTTGCGTAGATTCTCAATGGCTGCTGCATCACGAAACAGCACACCATGAGTAGCACCTTGACCCGTCGCAACCATGATAGACATTGGAGTTGCCAAGCCTAGTGCACAAGGACAGGCAATAATGAGTACTGCCACAGCATTGATTAATGCATAAACCCAGCTTGATTCTTCTGGGCCGAATAGTCCCCATCCAAAGAAGGTAAGCAAGGCAATGGTCACTACAGCCATGACGAACCAACCTGCTACCTGATCAGCCATACGTTGCATTGGTGCTCTCGATCGTTGAGCTTGCGCCACCATCTGTACGATCTGGGATAACATGGTACTTGAACCAATTTTCTCTGAACGCATGATCAATGAACCATTGGTATTCAGGGTAGCTCCAATGACTTTATCGCCGATACGTTTAGTGATAGGTAAAGGTTCACCTGTCAGCATCGATTCATCCACTGAACTACTTCCTTCAGTGATTACACCATCCACAGGCACTTTTTCACCTGGGCGAATTCTGAGTAAATCTCCTACATGGACATGCGTTAGAGGAACATCTTCTTCAGTTCCATCAGGCAGGATTCGGCGAGCTGTTTTAGGAGCGAGCCCAAGGAGTGACTTAATTGCAGCAGAAGTTTGCGAACGTGCTTTTAACTCCAATATTTGTCCCAGTAGGGTCAATGAAATGATGACCGCTGAAGCTTCAAAGTAAACAGCGACACGACCCATGGAAATAAATGAGTCTGGGAAGATTTGCGGTGCAATGGTTGCGACCACACTATAAATAAATGCAGCTCCAGTGCCCAAACCAATCAGCGTCCACATGTTCGGGCTGCGATTCACAACCGATTGCCAACCCCGGGAAAAAAATGGCCAACCTGCCCAAAGTACAATTGGGAGTGACAACACCAGTTCAATCCAGCTCTGAACAGCCATATTGAACAGGTTCATTTGATGACCAAACATCGCCAAAAAAGTCACGATGATGGTCAATGGCAGTGTCCACCAGAAGCGTCGGCGGAAATCACGTAACTCCGGATTCTCATCTTCCTCTAATTCAGGAATGAGTGGCTCCAGTGTCATTCCGCATTTAGGACAGTTTCCAGGATGATCTTGCCTGATTTCTGGATGCATTGGGCATGTATAGATGGTCGTACCTGTTGTGCTTGCCGCATTAACGTGTTGAACAGTCTGATGATGCTGTGTATGTGCATCGGCAGTCGTCGTTGCGGGTTTAGCGATATATTGCACCGGGCTGCTATGAAACTTTGATTGACATTTATCACTGCAAAAAAAGTAAGTTTTCCCCTTAAATTCCTCATGGTATTTCGATTCTTCAGTGACGGTCATACCACAGACTGGGTCTTTCAGTACGTCTGTTGTAGCCTGTGCCATATGGTCCTGGTTATGATTTTTTTGATCTGACATAAATAATTCTCTTATGGAAAAGTGGTTTTATGGCCGAATTTTGGAATAAATCTCGGAGTCTGTTGAGCATAGCTGTCATAGACAGCGCCAAACTGTTTACTCATTTCAGCCTCTTCCTTAATTGCCAAGCGGCTGTACATTAAGAGTAGGATTGGAAACATAATCAGTGTCAGTAAAGTTGGCCATTGCAATAAAAAACCCAGCAAGATCATCACAAAAGCCACGTATTGTGGGTGACGTATACGTGCATAAGGGCCTGTGATCGCTAAAGAATGCTGACGTTGCGCGTTGTACAGCACGTGCCATGACGTTGATAACAGGTAAAATCCATAGCCCAAGAAAACGTAACTGGCGATATGCAAAATGCCAAAATGTGGATCACCTTTTTCACCTAATAGCGTTGACCACAAGTGACCTGCATTATGAGAAAGTAAGTCAAGTTGAGGGAAGCGAGTTTGAAGCCAACCAGATAACAGGTAAATGGTTAAAGGAAAACCATACATTTCGACAAATAGAGCAATGATAAAAGCCGAAAAGGCCCCAAATGTACGCCAATCGCGCGCAGTGGAAGGTCTAAAAAAACTGAAAGCGAACATGATAAAAACTGCTGAGTTAATGATAACCAGCGTCCATAAACCATAAGCCGATTCCGCATGATTCATGATGGATCTCCTGATAAGAGCTATTTTTTGTTATCAGATATATCGGATTTTTTTTGCTGCGAGTGGTTATGCCCATGACCACCATGCATAAAAATATGCATCAGTGGACACGCTAAAAGGAATAAATAAGGCAAAGCACCGATAACGTGGGCTAAATGTTCCGTTAATAGAAAATAAGCTGCGATACCACCCAGCACGATTAGACCAATGGCATAACGTGTAGACCAAAAGTTAGGTACTGAATTATTTTCTTGGTGTTGGTGATTCATGGTGCTTTTCCCTAATTCATGGGTAACTATTTAGTTGCTGACGGAGGCATACAGTCCATCATCATCTGCATCATGGATTGCATCATGTCCATACGTTTTTCCATCATCTGCTGACGGTCAGCCATATTTGCATTCATGCTTTGGCTGCCCATCTGTTTCATCATACTCATACCTCCTTGCATGAGTTTCATGTGCTCAGCCATAAGTTTCTGACGTTCTTGTGGGGTTTTTGCAGCCATCATCTTCTCATGCATGGCTTGCATCGCCTTCATGTGTTGATCCATTGCAGCCATTTTATCTGTAGCAGTGGTGCTGGTAACTGTTTGCTTAATTGTTACTGCAGATGGTGCTGTTTTTTCAGGGTGGTGATCTTTGTGTTCATCGGATTGCTGTGCAAATGTATTCAATGACGCGGCTGCGATACATAAGCCCAAAAAAATGTTTTTGAATTTCATCATAATTTTTTCCTTTAAATAATTTGGAAGTAAAAGCTATGTTTTAGTACTGAACAGAGACTAGGAATTTGACTACTAAACTGATGAAATTTTTGGTTATTCTCTGTCTCTCTTAAAAATTTTAGCACTATTAATTAATTATTTTTAAAAATGACAAAAATGTAATTTTGAGATCTTCTCGAAATATATAGTCTATGCTGAGATGACAAAAATTTTATTTAATATTAATCTTTTAAAACTATTAAAGTTGTTATGATTTTATGTGCTTAAAAAAATAAAAATGAAATGATTAGATGACTCCAAGGCTAGTTAGAGACACATTCTTAATGTAATTTACACTGTTATTCCTTTAAAGAAAAAATACAGTTGATCAAAATAGTTTTTTATAGAAAAAAGGGTGGATAATTTAATTATTAAACTTATTGGTATATTTATTAGATAGAAGGTAAAGAAGATTATTTTTAATATTAGGGTTTATAATCCAAATTTCAGAGTAAGGAATCTACTACTTATATAATAGAGATTCCATCTCCAAAACAGTACTACTGTATGAATGAGTTGTATTCAATGCAGGGAAGAATGTAGATCCTTAATACTAACGGAAAATTATTTTACTGAATTTTCATGTAAAGACTCATTTAATTGATCAATCACTGTCGTCCATTCACCATCAGAGTGTAGTTTTTCTTCTAAAAAATGACGTTGAGCATCAGTCCAAAAAATTGCTTGTGTTAAAAAAACATCTCCAGCTAGCTGATGGCTCTCTATGAATTTTGCAATTGCTTCTTCAGTAGAAGCTAAACCAAGCTGTTCAAATAATTTGGTCATTCTTGGACGTGTTTGAGTCATGTGCTTAGCCCATAAATTTATATTAGATCAAATTAAACATAACATGTTTATATTTAAACTAAAATATAAAAAATTAAATAGCTACTATTTTCTTAGACAAAATGATTACTACATTTCATAAATCAACCACCTACATAATTTGTTTGTTAAATGATCATTATTTTTCAATAAGATTATTTTAATAGTTAAAGATTTTAAATTTTAAAAATGACAAAAATGTAATTTTGAAGTCATCGCTCTGTTTGTGTCTCTCACTAATAATTGAAATATAAGAGGAGATGATGTGGTCTCATTAAATATAGATTTTATAAAGTCATCTCTAATGAACTAACGAATCAAGAGGAAACGTAAATGAAATTATTTCAAAATAAAATGACTGCTCTACGTCATGTTGTAGTAGCTGCAACGATGATTGTGGCTACTACAACTACGTTCGCTCATGTGAGTTTAGTGAGTGCGATTCCTGCGGAAAATGCATCTGTCCTTAGTCAACCAAAGAACTTGACCCTTAACTTTGGTGCAGAGGTTATGTTGATGAATATTAAGTTACTGGATGCTCAGCGAAGAGATGTTCCTTTAAAATATGAAGTTACTCATGACTTAAAGAAATCCTTTGATGTCGCTCTTCCGAAACTGAAAAAAGGTAAATATACCGTTGTCTGGACAACAATGGGGAAAGATGGCCACAACATGAATGGTGAATATAGTTTCACTATCAAATCAACTAAATAAGAATTGATTACCTTTCAACATGTCAGTGAGGTGCTGGCATGTTGTTCTAGAATGGACAAAAATAATGATTTCTGAATATTGGATGTGGGCCACTTGGTTAACTAAGGTTATTTTATATTTAAGTTTAGCTTTTGTCGTTGGTGGAGCCTTTTGCTATTTTTTACTTAGACAATATCTTGAACTAAAAGAATCGATTCTTAAATATATTACAATTGGCGCTGGATTAGGCCTAATTTCCAGTACCTTGGGATTTTTTATTCTGATTGGTAGTTTTGCCAATACTGGTATTACAGGGATGGTGGACCCCACGTATATTAATATATTGGTTAATACTCCGACGGGGTATATATACGTTCTTCGTTCTATTAGTTTTGCTCTTTTACTTCTTCTCATGGTGGTTAAAGTTAACAGGAACAAAGGTCAGTTTTCTATAATTGAAAGTTCAATATTTTGTATTTTACTTATCCCGATTATTTTTAGTTTTTCCCAGCTCGGACATGTCGCTAATTTAACCTTACTTGCTCAAATTTTATTATCAATCCATATTCTAGTTATGTCTTTATGGATGGGGTCTTTATATCCGTTATGGAAAACCAGCCGGGAAATAAGTGGTTTACCTTTAAAAGATCGCATGCATGTATTTGGACGTATTGCTGCTTTCATTGTTGGGATATTAATCGCCTGTGGCGCTAGTGTAGCTCTTCTTTTAATTAAAGATTTTAATACCTTAATCAATACTGCATATGGCTATGGTTTCATGGTTAAAATGTTTTTTGTTATAGGTATTCTACTTTTAGCTGCCTTCAACAAATGGTATTTCACCCCGCGTCTTCAACATCCTAAATTCGCTAAACACCTTAGTCATGCCATTTTATTTGAGATGTTATTAGGTCTATCAATTCTATTAACAACAGGCTATATAACCACTGTCGTGGGTATTGAATAAGAGAATTTCAAAATAAGGGAATTGAGGAAATTTAACATTACTGCATTTATCTTTTGTAGCTGAGCAATAAAGTTTCTACTGGACTGTCAACTTACGACAATCAGAACAGTAAAATCGCATCATGAGGCATTATACATAAAGGTAGTCACCGGTTTTTAGCTTATCTTCAACCCATAACGGTCTCATCTATTCAGTTCACTACCATTGATTGAAACAACTAATCTTATAAATTTCAGAGTGATCGTAGATGACAAAAATGTCATTTTAAAGTCACATTAATGTTGGTTAAGTACTTTTACTGTAGTCATTAGAACACTCTTCTTTGGAATACTCTGAAGAAAACTGTAAGGTTGTAAACAGACCAAGTTACAGCGAGTCACTGATTCAGAAAAAGGCTGGTTGTATGGTGAAAGTTTAGAGTTACTGTTCTAATGTTTTAAACAAATGTTTTGTTAAAAAGGAGCAACATATGAAATTTCACATCGCTAATATGACTTGTGGTGGTTGTGCACGCGGCATTACTACCGCAATTAAAGAGCTCGACTCGAATGCCTCACTCGATATTGATTTACAAAACCGTATTGTTGAAATCAACACAACGGTGAGTCAGGATCAAGTCATTGCCACTCTCAGTGAGCGTGGATTTACAGCTGATCCTGCTTAATCTCTGTTAGAGTAACAGTGGGAATTCCTTACCACTTTTACTCTCTCTTATTTTCCTCATCGTACAGATAAAACCTGTACTTGCTTGAAATAAAAGTAATCCCTGAATTCCCCCTAATCTTGGTTCGAGCTGATCTTCGCATATAGAACTCAGCATATCTAAATGATAGAGATCGTATATGAGTACCGAAATGACTGATACGCCACACTACAGTGAAACATTAGAGATTGAGGGGATGACATGTGCTTCTTGTGTAGGCCGTGTGGAAAAAGCTTTAAAATCTGTTGAGGGTGTTGAATCGGCTCATGTAAATCTGGCTACCGAAAAAGCAGTCATTTATGCGCATCAACCACTTGATCGCGCTACTTTAATTAAAGCCGTAGAAAAAGCAGGCTACGAAGTGGAAGCGCTGCAACCAATAGAGCTTACGATTGAGGGTATGTCATGTGCTTCTTGTGTAGGTCGAGTAGAAAAGGCCTTAAAATCTGTTGAGGGTGTGGAATCAGCTCATGTAAATCTGGCTACTGAAAAAGCGACTATTCAGGCAAGCTCATCTGTCACTCGTGACTCGTTAATTCAGGCCGTCACCAAAGCAGGGTTTGAAGCAAAGTCAGTTCATCAAACTACGGAAAGCTTTCAAGATAAAAAGAATATTGAATTAGAAAAACTTAAAAAAGATTTAATTCTGTCAGTCTTATTGACTCTACCCGTTTTTATTTTAGAAATGGGATCACACCTGATTCCCGCCTTTCATACGTTTATGATGGATAACATTGGCCAACAAAATAGCTGGTTAATGCAATTTTTCTTGACCACAGTAGCATTAATTTTTCCAGGCCGACGCTTCTTCAAAAAGGGCATCCCAAGTTTATTCCGCTTAGCACCAGACATGAATTCCTTGGTGGCTGTAGGAACATTGGCTGCTTATCTTTATTCAGTGGTTGCTACTTTCTTTCCAAGTGTCCTGCCACAAGGCACGGTCAATGTTTATTATGAAGCTGCAGCGGTTATTATCACTTTAATTCTATTAGGTAGATTTTTTGAAGCCAAGGCAAAAGGCCGAACGTCTTTAGCAATTCAACATCTAGTTGGAATGCAGCCTAAAGTTGCCAGAATACAGCTCAATAATCAGGTGATAGAAGTTCCGATTGCCGAAGTTCAAACAGGAACGATTGTAGAGATTAGACCAGGCGAGCGTATCCCTGTCGATGGTGAAGTTATTCACGGCCAAAGTTTTATTGATGAATCCATGATTACTGGCGAGCCTATGCCCGTTGAAAAAACGATAGGCTCTACTGTGGTAGGAGGAACAATTAACCAAAGTGGCAGCTTAAATATCAAAGCCACCTCTGTTGGTAGTTCATCAGTGCTTTCTCAAATCATCCGAATGGTTGAACAGGCACAGGGTTCCAAGCTGCCTATTCAGGCATTGGTTGATAAAATTACCATGTGGTTTGTACCTGTAGTAATGGGTCTCTCTCTTTTAACTTTTATTACTTGGTTTATCTTCGGCCCTGAGCCAGCCCTAACGTTTAGCTTAGTTAATGCAGTTGCGGTACTCATTATTGCATGTCCTTGTGCAATGGGACTTGCAACGCCTACATCAATCATGGTGGGAACTGGGCGTGGTGCTGAAATGGGTGTTTTATTCCGTAAAGGGGAAGCTTTGCAGCTGCTCAAAGAAACTAAAGTGGTTGCTGTTGATAAAACAGGGACCCTGACTGAAGGGAAACCAATTTTAACCGATCTGCATGTCTTAGAAGGGTTTGAATACAATGCCGTACTTTCACTTATGGCAGCCGTTGAATCAAAGTCTGAGCATCCTATTGCTCGAGCAATTGTACAAGCCGCTATAGATAAGGAATTAATTCTGTCTCCTGTTGCTGATTTCAAGTCAGTCACGGGCTATGGAATAGAAGCAACGGTGTCTGAACATTTGGTTCATATTGGTGCAGATCGATATATGGAAAAACTAGGTTTGAATCCTAATGTTTTTTCTCAATTTTCGGATCGTTTGGGAGAAGAAGGAAAAACCCCTCTCTATGTTGCGATTGACCAGAAACTTGCTGCCATTATTGCTGTAGCAGATCCAATTAAAGAATCAACATTTGCTGCAATTGAAGCGTTACATCAGTTAGGTTTAAAGGTTGCCATGATTACAGGTGATAACCGTCATACAGCTCAAGCGATTGCAAAAAAACTAGGTATTGATGAGGTTATTGCAGAAGTCTTACCAGAAGGTAAAATAGAGGCCGTTAAAAAATTAAAAAATCAATATGGTAAACTCGCATATGTTGGAGATGGCATTAATGATGCCCCTGCACTTGCAGAAGCAGATATTGGTTTAGCAATAGGTACAGGTACAGACGTAGCTATTGAAGCTGCTGATGTGGTTTTGATGTCTGGCAACCTGAAAGGAGTGCCAAATGCTATCGCTTTAAGCAAAGCGACTATAACCAATATTCGTGAAAATTTATTTTGGGCATTTGTTTACAATGCAGCTCTGATTCCTATTGCAGCAGGTGTACTTTATCCGCAATTTGGACTGCTACTTTCTCCTGTATTTGCTGCTGGTGCAATGGCTCTCTCGTCAATATTTGTACTAGGAAATGCTTTACGATTAAAACGTTTTAAAGCCCCCCTTGCAATTATTTAACCATTTTTTATATACATTGGCTTTGTTGCACAAAGATTTGAAATGCAAAGCGCCCCTAATTGAGCCAAATTTAAGGCGTAACTTGGGTAAGTGGTCGACCTAATTCCGTAAATCTGTTAAGGACTGCCACACGTGCATGGATCTCATTGACTTGGCTATCAAAACTCCTTGCACTGAGTTTATCTCCTAATAATTTGATGCAATGCATCTTAGTTTCAACCAAACTTCGCCGATGATAGCCTGACCATTTTTTCCATAGTGTCCTGCCTAAACGTTTAATTGCTCGAAGTAATTCATTTCGCTCTAGCGAGCTACTCTTTGTATCTTTCCATGGTTTCGCATTTTTTCTAGGTGGAATCACCGCATGCGCTTGCCGATCTGCAATGACCTGACGGCATTGCTTGGTGTCATAAGCTCCATCGGTATAAACAGAGTCAATCCGCTCATCTTGTGGAATCTGATTAAGTAAATCACCAAGCACCTGTGAATCACTGACATTATTGGTTGTAAGCTGAACTGCTCGTATTTGTAGGGTTTTAGCATCTATACCAATATGAAGTTTACGCCATTGGCGACGATATTCAGGTCCATGTTTCTTGCGTTTCCATTCGCCCTCACCTAGAAACTTCATGCCTGTAGAGTCCATGAGTAGATGCAGCCCATCGCTACTTTTTTGGTAGCTGATTACAATATCAATATGCTTTTGTCTTCTACAAAGCGTGGTGTAATCTGGAGCTATCCAATTTAATCCGCAAAGTTTAATCAGACTTTGCACAAAGCCAGTGACCATACGTAAAGACAGACGGAATAAGGATTTAATCATTAAGCAGCATTGGATGACTGCGTCGGAGTAGGTTTGATTTCGCCCTTGTTTACCGATGGACGGAGCATACCATTGCGTAGCAGGATCAAACCAAATGGCAATATTTCCGCGACTCATGAGTGCTCGGTTATATGCGGGCCAATTGGTTGTGCGGTAGATTTTGTGTGCAGGCTTCTTCATTTGAAAATTATATCGCTGAAAAACCCTTTACAGATAGGTTTGTGCAACAAAGCCATCCACGATTCATATTCAATCCCATGACTTTAAAGCGCAAAGCGTGTTGCAGATGCAGCTCTTATTCCGAGGAATTTTACACTGGTATCGCCCGCCGATAGAAACACCAGATCCGGCAGTCAGGACGTAAATAACCATTCCTCCAGTTTAAATAAAAAAACCTGCAGATTCGATGCAGGTTTTTTTTAGAGATAATCAATCGCGTCTTATTTGGCTTTACGCTCTTTTTCAATCAGGTAATTCACCACCTGAATTACTTTGGCATCATTGCCCTGCACAATATATTTACCATTCACGGTCACCGCTGGTACACCGCTTAACTGATATTGAGCAGTCAAATTTTTTGCCTGAGCAATTTTTGACGAAATCGGGAATGATTTATAAGTCGTGTTAAATTTCTCTTCAGAAATACCATAACGGGTATAGAACTTGGCCAATTGTGCCTGTTCTAAAATTGGACGCTGCTTGTCATGAATATCATGGAATAACTGTAAATGTGCTTTTTGACGCACACCCAGGGCTTCTGAAACATAATAAGCACGTGCAGCCTGTTCCCAAAGCGGGTTCATTGCAGCAGGTGTACGTACAAAACGGATATCTTTGGGTAATTTTTTCAACCAGTCCTGCATATGCGGTTCCAACGTGAAACAGTGACCACAGCCATACCAGAAGAATTCACGTACCTCAATTTTGCCCGGTTTTTCGACTTTGACTGGTTTTGCGACCACCTGATAGTCCTGACCTGCCACAAAATTGGCCATAGCATTGCCTGAAAAGGCCAAAACAGATGCGGCAACAGCTCCTAAAAGGAATTTTTTCATTGGGATTATCGTCCTCTAAATCATTATGCTTAGTGTATGGGTTCACTATAAATCAATTATGCCGGTTCCGTTTTCATGCTGCGAACTTTTGTGCTATCAGAACCGCTACATTAAAGTATGCGACTGATTTTAAGTCAGTTAATATGGCCATTCGACCGCTATGTGTTTTTAGATAATCACAAAAGTTAAACTTTGAGTAATAAAAACGGTTATAATTTCTACGATTAAAACGTAGTGGTCAAACCTACAGTAAATATTAGCTTCTTACTATTCTCTTCAGTAACAGCCGCGTGGCTCTGAGAATGATCTTCTGACATACAATAGTTTCCTTATTCTATTTACGATTAGCTGAGAGACTTGAGTAAGCCTCAATATTTCTGCTAAAAATTGCTTACTATAATTGGTCAAGAAGCTTTCTTTTCATTTATCCACCGGGACAATATTGGTAATAAAACCAACATAAGAAGGGTTGATGAGATAATTCCTCCAATAACCACATTTGCTAGTGGGCACTTTACTTCTTTCTCCAATTCCAATGCCTCCCTAACTAATTAGAGAGTTTTAAGCATTATTACATGAATCTTTCCAGTACTATTGTTGCAAATATACTAAGTTGCATATTTATTCCTGCCTATGTATAGGAGCATATGTAACCCTAAAGTTTAAAATAGTCTTTTCGGATTATTTAAAAATTTGAAAATGGTAAAGAATAAATTAAAAACAATAAATATATTTATCATTCGATTTAAAAAAATTAATTAATCTTAGTTACACCATACTAAAAATAACTAATTTTTAGTTTTCCTAGTTATATGTGCTTCATTATAATTTTGAATTAATTCTCTTCACACCCTTTGCTTTTTTCATTGTTAATTATTTCTAAATTTTTCTCTAAGAAACGAAGTCCCCCATCAGCAAAACTACTGGTTGAAAAAACTATAGTAAAAATAACTAAAACAATCTTCATATATATATTATTGAATCTAATCATATCTTGGACCAAAAAATAATTTCTTCATATACTAATTCCTAGATATATACACCTAAATGACAACCAAATTACAAATTTGTAATTTTGTTAAGGTTTGTCCTAAAAAAAATAAATTAATACTATTTTAACAAAGATAAGTCGTTGCTGAAAAATTTGAATTGTAAGGGATTTAATTAGGCACTGTTGCAAATAGAGATTTGAGTCGATGATGTTCCCTTTAAAAAGTACTTAGAGACCGAAAACCCTGTTGATTAGACACACTTCACCCTGAGGCTGACCATAATAAAATGACGATGCTTGTCCTTTACGTAGTGCACGCATGACTTCAATACCTTTAATTGTGGCATAAGCCGT
>NZ_NEGD01000022.1:0-39030 GCF_002135245.1 Acinetobacter sp. ANC 4218
CTGGGCAGTCTACGTGAGCGTAGTGACGAGATGGAGAATCGTATTCTACGTGTGAAGTATTAATGGTAATACCACGTGCTTTTTCTTCTGGTGCAGAGTCAATTGCTGCATAATCTTTCGCTTCACCGCCGTAAGTTTTTGCACAAATAGTTGCAATCGCAGCAGTTAAAGTAGTTTTACCATGGTCGACGTGACCAATTGTGCCCACGTTTACGTGTGGTTTGTTACGTTCGAACTTAGCCTTAGCCATGAGATCTTCCTTATTAAAATACTTATGGAGGGTTTAACTCCATAAGTGATTTTGGTTTTTAACTATGAATTAGTTTGGGCTTATAGTAATCGAAAGATTACTCGTCGTCACCTTTTTTACCACCAGATTGGAACTTGCTGATGATGCCTTCAGCCACATTACGTGGAGTTTCAGCATATTTAGCGAATTCCATAGAGTATGTCGCACGACCTTGAGACATAGAACGCATTTGAGTCGCGTAACCAAACATCTCAGCCAATGGAACTTCAGCACGGATTGCTTTAGTACCACCAGGTAAATCGTCCATACCTTGAACCATACCACGACGACGGTTTAAGTCACCCATGATATCGCCCATGTAGTCTTCTGGAGTTTCTACTTCAACTTTCATGATAGGCTCAAGCAAGATAGGATCTGCTTTCATGAAACCGTCACGGAATGCGTAAGAACCAGCCATTTTGAACGATAATTCGTCAGAATCGACATCGTGGTAAGAACCATCAAATAGTGTCGCTTTAATACCCACAACAGGGTAACCAGCCAATACACCATTCTTCATACGTTCTTGGATACCTTTATCCACAGCACCGAAGAATTCTTTAGGAACTACACCACCAACAACTTCTTCAGCGAACTCGTAGTCTTTACCAGCATCAGCATCCATTGGTTCTAAACGTACGTATACGTGACCAAATTTACCTTTACCACCAGTTTGACGTACGAATTTACCTTCTTGTTCAACTGTCTTTTTGATCGTTTCACGGTAAGAAACCATTGGTTTACCAATGTTTGCTTCAACACCGAATTCACGCTTCATACGGTCAACGATGATGTCAAGGTGAAGCTCACCCATACCAGCAATAATGGTTTGGCCTGATTCTTCGTCAGTACGAACGCGGAATGATGGATCTTCCTTAGCCAAACGACCTAAAGCAATTGACATTTTTTCTTGGTCAGCTTTAGTTTTTGGTTCAACAGCCAATGCAATTACTGGCTCTGGGAATTCCATACGTTCAAGTGTGATGACATTTTTCTCATCACAAAGTGTATCACCAGTTGTAACGTCTTTAAGACCTACACACGCAGCGATATCACCCGCACGGATTTCTTCAACGTCTTGACGATCGTTCGCGTGCATTTGCACGATACGGCCGATACGTTCACGTTTAGATTTAACCGGGTTATAAACAGAGTCACCTTGTTTAAGAACACCAGAATAAACACGTACGAATGTCAAGTTACCTACGAATTTGTCGTTCATGATTTTGAACGCAAGCGCAGAGAACGGAGCTTCGTCAGATGCTTCACGAATCGCTTTAGTTTCAGCTTTATCGTCAAGTACACCTTCGATTGCTTTAACTTCAGTCGGTGATGGCAAGAATTCAATTACTGCGTCCAACATACGTTGAACACCTTTGTTTTTGAATGCTGTACCACAAAGCATTGGTTGAATTTGACAAGCCAAAGTCTGAACACGTAGACCAGCAACGATATCTTCTTTAGAAAGATCGCCTTCTTCTAGGTATTTGTCCATTAGCTCTTCAGAAGCTTCAGCAGCAGCTTCAACCATATTGGTACGCCATTCTTCAGCAGAAGCTTGAAGTTCAGCCGGGATATCACCGTATTCGAACTTCATACCTTGTGAAGCTTCATCCCAAATGATCGCTTTCATTTCGATCAAGTCGATCACGCCTTGGAAGTTTTCTTCAGCGCCAACAGGGATAACTACAGGTACAGGAGATGCACCTAAACGTGTCTTCATTTGTTCAACAACACGGAAGAAGTTTGCACCTGTACGGTCCATCTTGTTCACGAATGCTAAACGAGGAACTTGGTATTTGTTCGCTTGACGCCATACAGTTTCAGACTGAGGTTGTACACCACCTACAGCACAGTAAACCATACATGCACCATCAAGAACACGCATAGAACGCTCAACTTCGATTGTGAAGTCAACGTGTCCCGGAGTATCAATTACGTTGATACGGTGTTCTGGGAACTGTTTACTCATACCTGACCAGAATGTAGTCGTAGCAGCAGAAGTGATGGTAATACCACGTTCTTGCTCTTGTTCCATCCAGTCCATTGTTGCTGCACCATCATGTACTTCACCAATTTTGTGAGATACACCTGTGTAGAACAAAATACGTTCTGTAGTCGTGGTTTTACCAGCATCGATGTGAGCTGAGATACCAATGTTACGGTAACGAGAAATTGGGGTTTGACGAGCCATGATTTCTTGCATTCCTAAATTTTGTTGTTTAAAACAGGACGCTTTAAGCTGCCAAGCAGCTTAAAGCGATTCGATGACAACATGGTGAAAACCAAAATTGCCACCCTCCTGAATAGGGGCTGTTTTATCCGCTTAGAAACGGTAGTGAGAGAAGGCTTTGTTGGCTTCAGCCATACGGTGCACATCTTCACGTTTTTTAATCGCTGAACCCTTACCTTCAGCTGCATCAAGCAACTCACCAGCAAGACGTAAAGCCATTGTTTTTTCAGAACGCTTAGCAGCAGCGTCTACTAACCAGCGCATAGCTAGGGCAGTACGACGGGATGGGCGTACTTCCATAGGCACTTGATAAGTAGCACCACCAACACGGCGTGCTTTTACTTCGACCATAGGACGAACTTTTTCAAGAGTAGTCTCGAAAAATTCAACTGGGTCTACTTTAGATTTTTCTTGAACGCGATCTAAAGCACCGTAAACGATACTTTCAGCAATAGATTTTTTACCATCTTGCATTACGTGGTTCATGAATTTAGCGATTGTTTGGCTGCCGAACTTAGGATCCGGAAGGATTTCACGGGCAGCGACTACGCGACGTCTTGGCATTTTAATACACCTATAAATATGACACTTCAGGTTTATCCAGCATGAGTACAAAGTGTCATGTACATTCGCTGGCCTTACTACACGTCGCTTGAATTTCACAAAATTAAATGCAGAAATCAGACAAGCGAGACGATAAAGGATTGCGGTTCTACGTTCTTAAAAAGCTAATCTAAACAGATTATTTCTTAGGACGTTTAGTACCGTATTTAGAACGAGACTGGTTACGATCTTTAACACCAGCGCAGTCTAAAGAACCACGAACGGTATGGTAACGTACACCTGGTAAGTCTTTAACACGACCACCACGGATAAGCACAACACTGTGCTCTTGTAGGTTATGGCCTTCACCACCGATATAGCTTGATACTTCAAAACCAGAAGTTAAGCGAACACGGCAAACTTTACGCATTGCTGAGTTAGGTTTTTTAGGTGTAGTTGTGTAAACACGTGTACAAACACCACGACGTTGTGGACAAGCCTTCAACGCAGGAACTTTTGATTTTTCAATCAAAGTCGTACGACCCTTACGGATCAACTGATTTGTTGTTGCCATTTGGCAATTCTCCCGTTAATAAAAAGCCTCAAAAAAATACCACTTTTTGAGGGCACACAATTGTAAGCGAAGATAGCAAAATGGTCAATATTCGAGGCCATATCAAATATTGACCACTTAGCTGTATATTGGTCAGTAGACGCTTTTTTAAAGACGCAATTCCAGACTTTTATGCACTCTATTTTGTAACTTTTTTCTTGGCGGGCTTAGGGGCTTCATTTTGTTCAGATTGCGAAGCAGCAAGTTGCTCAGTGCCTGCATCCGCTCCTTCAACACCTGCCTGCGTATATTCATCTATTTCCGGTTCATCCACCGTGATAGCTGGTTTTTGCGGTTCAACCTGTGCATGCGGTTCAACCATGTGTTCAGCCAAATACTCTAATCCTTGTTCTACCCGCTCACTTTTACGCTCGTCATCCGCGATGGCATCATCTGATTTCTTCTTAATAGTTACTTTGGCAATCGTGCTATGCCCTTGCACCGGAATGTCCTGATCAAGTTTAAGCTCGCCGGAATTTGGCTCGTCTTTAGTAAAGGGATTTAACAATCTTGGCGCTGCCTGCGCCAACAGCTCCAGGGATTTTTCATAAGCCGCAATAGGAGACAACTCCACTCCCTGATGCTGCTGCAAATAGCTTCTGGCATGGGAAAATATTTGCTGGGCTTTCTGGTTGACATCTTCCACCAGTTTCCAGCTATAGGCTGCACCTATACCTGCTCCGGCAACAGGCGTTAATTTACTGATCAATGAAAGGTTTGGAAGGTGATTTAACCAGTTCCATTTCATGTCGCCATTTTCATTGACCAGCCATTTTTTCAGTGGCTCACTGTCATTGCTGGAACCCAGCATGTTTTGCAATTGTGCAGTGTCATTGGTTTGCAGCATATTGGAAACGATTTTGAGTGCCATCAACACACTCTGCTTTTCAGCAATCTGGCCCAAGTCGATTTGTTTAAACACAAACTGGACAATATCCTGTTCGGTGTCTTTGTTCAATTCAAAGCCATAGGCACGTCCCACCTGATAAATCATGCGCAAGGACATGAGCAGTGATAAAGGCACGTCAATCGCTGAACCAACTACGCCTGTGGCACCGGTAACAGCCCCCTGTATAGAAGCCAGCCATTTGTTTTGTTCTGCCAACGCCTGACTCAGCCGTTTGGAACGGTCGACATCCTGAGTCAGTTCCTGTAAATCTTTTGCTCCAGCCTGATCCAGTACAGTATCTACAGAACTGAGATTTGAAGTAAACTGATTTAAATGGTCAAAAAAATAGTCCGAAACCTTGTCTGAAAAGTCCGGCACAACAAAACTGGCCACACGATTCACTTTGCTGTACTGGCGACCCAGCAATTGTCTGGAGACATTGGGTAAATACTCACGCATCATTTGTTGAGGATTATCATATTTTCTGGGTTCAAATACGCTTTGAGAACGGGCACTTCCCTCAATGACATGACCATTGACCAAGGCCCCGGAAGCCTTGCCAGCACGCTCGGCAGCCGCGTGATTCAGTGCACTCATTCCTGTTGCACTGATCTTTTTAGCCACTCCCAAAGCATTGGAGAGGAATCCACCTGAATGTTTATTATTGGTATCTGCCATTCTTTTACCCTCATCTTCTATTCTTACAATTATTGATAAATACTAGGTGTAGTCTAAGTTTATCTCAACACGAATGTGTATCTTTTAGTTAATTATGCCGCCTAAACATTACAGATACATACTGTCGAAATAGGCATAATATTTGCCATAAGAATTCAAAACCCTTTCTGCTATCATGAATGCGACCGAAAGACATGAGTAATGCGCTGGATTGAGGTTTTTACTTTTCTGCCTGAATCAGCTGCCTTTACTCAAAAATATCACCATATAAGGGATCTTTAGATGAAGCGTGTTGTAATCACTGGTATGGGTATCAACTCATGCATTGGTAATTCTTTAGAAGATGTCACTCATTCTTTACAAAACGGGATTTCTGGAACACGTTTTAACCCGACTTATGCAGAATTAAACTTTAAGAGCCATGTCAGTGCAGCCGCTGAACAAGATTTTGACCATATTGACCGTAAATTGAAACGCTTTATGGGTGTTTGTGCCATGTATGCCTACAACTCGGCAGTTGCTGCGGTAGAACATGCAGGTTTAAGCGTTGAAGATTTGGCGGGCAACCCACGTTATGGGATTACCGGTGGTTCAGGTGGTGGTTCAACTGCATCTGTCATTGAAATGAACGAATTACTGCAAACCAAGGGTGCGCGTAAAGTAGGTCCTTTCTTTGTTCCTCGCAACATGACCAACACCATTACCGCAAACGTGGGCGTTGCTTTTAAATTACAAGGTGTAGCACATACCATTACCAGCGCATGTGCAACTTCTGCCGATGCCATTGGTTATGCCTATAACCTGATTCAACTCGGCAAACAGGATTTAATGCTGGCAGGCGGTGGTGAAGAAGATCACTGGTCACAAAGCTTATTGTTTGATGCCATGGGTGCACTTTGCTCTAAATACAATGACACGCCTGAAACAGCGTCTCGCCCATATTCGGATGACCGTGACGGCTTTGTCATTGCCGGTGGTGGTGGTTTCGTGGTGCTTGAATCACTGGAACATGCGCAAGCGCGTGGTGCAAATATCCTGGCTGAAGTAGTTGGCTATGCTGCAAACAGCGATGGTGCAGACATGGTTGCACCAAGTGGTGAAGGTGCAACACGCTGCATTCTGATGGCACTGGAAGAAGCGAAACAGCATGGTGTTGACAAGATTGACTATGTGAATACCCATGGTACTTCAACTCCAGCTGGTGACGTGACTGAACTGAAAGCCATGGAACGTGCATTTGGTGAAGGTCAAGTACCGCCTATCAGCTCAACCAAGTCTATGACCGGTCACAGCCTGGGTGCTGCGGGCGTACATGAAGCCATTTATTCAGTCCTGATGATGCAAAATGACTTTATTGCACCAAACATCAACGTGACTGAACTGGATGAAGGTGCAAAACCGTTTGATATCGTACTTGAAAAACGTGACGCAAAATTGAATACTGTGATGAGTAACAGTTTCGGTTTTGGCGGTGTAAATGCTTGTCTCGTTTTCAAAAAATGGGAAGGCTAAGCTAAGAAGTGTTGATCATTCAGCAGTGGATGATCAACTTCTGCCACACTGCCCTTTAAAAGGGTGAATGGATGGATGCTCCTTCTGATGCTTTCTTGTGGGTAAAAGCATTACATATTATTGCTGTGGTTTGCTGGTTCGCTGCATTGTTCTACCTGCCACGTCTATACGTTTACCATGCCATGAGTGATGATGCAGTGAGTCATCAGCGTTTTGAAGTCATGGAACGCAAACTATACCGTGGCATTATGTGGCCCTCAATGATTGCAACACTGATCACCGCACACTTTCTGGTCGATTGGGGTGATGCAACGCGTCATTATCACGATGCACTGTGGTTTTACCTGAAGGTCGGATTGGTCGGATTATTGGTAATTTATCATTTTGTTTGTGGTTATTACCGTAAAAAACTGATCGGTAACGCGCATTATAAATCACACAAGTTCTGGCGCTTCTTTAATGAAATGCCAACGCTGATTTTATTTGCCGTAGTAATTCTAGTGGTGGTGAAACCCATCTTCTAAGCATCAAAAAAGCCCTCAATCGAGGGCTTTTTTACATCTGACAAAAACCATATCTGAGAGAAACTTAGTTCAACATTTCCTGATTACGTTTCACCCGCATGTCCTGATGACGTTTGCGCATCCGCGGTTTATACAGGAGTTGATAGGTCACGGCTAAAATAATCAGCCAAATCGGACTGATCATCAGGGCACGCAAGGTATCGGCTTCCAGACTTAAAATAATCAAAGTAAAGAATAAAAATACCAGTACCACATAGGACATCCATATCCCGCCCGGCATTTTAAAGGTTGACTGGGCATGCAGTTCTGGACGCAATTTACGGTAACGGATGTAGCACACCATGATGATGCTCCAAATACTGATAAACAAAATCACGCACAGCGAACTTGCCAAGGTAAAGGCTTCAACCGTGTTCGGTACAAAGTATTGCAATGCTGCACCTGCCATAATAAAGGCACAAGAGAACAATAAACCTTTGGCAGGTACGGCACGCTTAGACAATTGCGCCAGATTTTGCGGAGCCTGCCCTTCCCGCGCCAAGCCAAACAGCATGCGCGACGTTGAAAATACGCCACTGTTCATGGATGACATGACCGATGACAGCACCACCAGGTTCATGATAATGGCTGCTGCACCAATACCCGCATGCATGAACAGCGATACAAATGGACTCTGATCCGCAGGAATCTGGTTCCACGGGGTCACAGACATCACAATGAAAAGTGACAACACATAGAACAAAATAATCCGGGTCGGAATGGCATTCACCGCTTTGGGCAAGTTCTTTTCAGGGTCTTGGGTTTCTGCTGCCATGGTTCCGATCAGTTCCACACCAACAAAAGCAAACAAGGCAATCTGGAAACCAGCCAGGAAACCGCTGCCACCTTGCGGGAACATGCCGCCATGCGACCAGACATTACTAAAACTGGCAAGCGAACCTCCTGGCGCATGAAAATGGTTAAACACCATAAAGCCACCAATACCAATCAGTCCCAAAATAGCCAAAATCTTGATGAGGGCAAACCAGAATTCAATTTCGCCAAACAGACGTACGGCGAGCATATTAATACCGAGCACCAATAACACGCAGGCCACGCTGATCATGGCCTGTCCGGATGGGGTAAAGGCCATCCCTTCAGGCAGCCAAAAGCTGAGATAGTTGATAATAGCAGCCAAGTCTGCGATGCCAACCAGCACCCAGCCCAGCCAGTAGGACCAGCCAATATAGTAGCCTGCACCCGGACCAATCAGGTCATGCGCCATATCGATAAAGGATTTGTAATGCAGGTTGGAGAGTAAAATTTCGCCCAATGCACGCATCAGGAAAAAGAACATGGTACCAATGATGGTATAGATCAATAAAATTGAAGGGCCAGCCAGGGAGATGGTTTTGCCTGAGCCCATAAACAGGCCTGTCCCAATCGCGCCACCAATGGCAATGAGTTGCAGGTGACGGTTGGACAGTTTTCGTTGTAGTTCATGCGATGATGCCTTGGCATCGTCTGCTCGTGGTGTAGTGGTCATAACTGAACATCCTTTTAACATACGATTGCGTGTAAACCATGTGCTTTACATTGCCGGTCATCCCAACCAGCAACATTTACACGCCAGGCAGCACATCGGTCTCAACCGCTTTGCTGCCATACGGGGGAGATTTTTAACATTAAGGCTGTGCCGCCGTTACCGCAATTTCAATCAACCAGTCCGGATTGACTAGATCCGCCTGAATAGTGGCACGTGAAGGTGGAGTACAACCTTTCATCCAGTCAATCCAAATGGCATTGACGATTGAAAAGTCAGCGAGATTTTTAATATAAAGCTGTGCAGACAGCAACCGGGATTTATCGGTTCCGGCCAAAGCCAGCAATTCATCAATAGTGGCTAAAATTTCATGGGTCTGACCTGCGACACCATTACTGGTGTTTTTAGGTACTTGCCCGGAAAGATAAACCACCTGATTGAACACTGTCACGGCGCTCATGACAGCATTACTATTGAACTTTTCTATATCGCTATGAGACATCTACATTTCCTTGTATCAATAAATTGAATGATCTGTTTTTTTTTAAATTTAATCTTGGATAAAATTGACGCGTGCAGTGACAGCACACATCAGCTCATAGCCAATCGTGCCTGAACCTGCCGCCACTTCATCAATACTGAGCACAGTGCCGTGTTTCGATGTACCCCACAGCACCACTTCACTACCGACTTGGGCACTTGGGAGATGAGATAAATCGACCGCGAGCATATCCATGCTGACACGTCCGACCAAACTGCTGCGTTGACCATCGACTAAAATGGGCGTACCTGTTGCGGTAATACGTTGATAACCATCGGCATAGCCACAGGCTACGATGCCAACACTCATTTCCTTTTCAGCAATAAACCTGGAGCCATAACCTACGCTATCCCCCGCTTTAAGCTGTTGAACGGCAATGATTTCACTGCGTAGACTCATTGCAGGCTGCAGGTTCCAGTCATCAATGCTATGTGCGGGGAAATCGGGAGAACTGCCGTAAAGCATGATGCCGCTACGAATCACATCCGACTGCAACTGCTGATGGCGTAAGATGGCTGCACTGTTACATACGGAACGCGCACCCGGTAAATCATGGGTGATTACCTCAAACAACTGGCATTGATGCTCAATGCCGTCACGTCCTAAACGCTCACCGTCAGCATCGGAGAAATGCATCATGTGAGTGATGCTTTGAACATTATTCAGTTGAGATAATTGTTGCCAGATGTCGCAGTAATGAACAGCCGCAAAACCCAGACGGTTCATGCCACTGTTCATTTTCAGGTAAACATCAAACCTGGCTGGTCTGGGGAATCGGGCTAACCATTCAATCTGATATTGGCTATGAAGGGTGAAACTCAAATTCAGCTCATCACAGTCAAACAGATCTTGCTCGGAAAAGATGCCTTCAAGCAATAAGACAGGACCTTTCCAGCCCAGAGCACGAATGCGTTTCGCCTCTGCCAAATCGAGCAGCGCAAAACCATCGGCAGATTTGAAAGCTTGATAGACGCGCTCAATACCATGACCATAGGCATTAGCTTTCACCACCGCATAGACTTGGCTATTCGGCATTTTGGTACGGGCAACATTTAAATTGTGCTGCAGTGACTGACGATGAATCACTGCAGTAATAGGACGTGGCATGTTGTTCTTCCTTGAATCAATATGACCTAAAACAGATTAGGCTGCTGAAGGGTAACGTTGGATCGATAGACCTTCGGTACTGATGTCCGGTTGATGATTCATGACCAGGTCACTGATCAACTTGCCTGAACCGCAGGCCATGGTCCATCCCAGCGTGCCGTGACCGGTGTTGAGGAACAGGTTTTTAAAACGTGTTGCACCAATAATCGGGGTAGAGTCCGGTGTCATTGGACGTAAACCAGTCCAGAAGGTCGCTTCTGCCAGGTTTCCACCCGGGAATAAATCTTTGGTAACCATTTCCAGAGTTGCACGACGATCCTGATTCAAGCCATGGTTAAAACCACTCAGTTCTGCCATACCACCCACCCGGATACGCTGATCAAAACGGGTAATGGCAATCTTGTAAGTCTCATCCAGCACCGTAGACTGCGGTGCAAATGCAGGATCTACAATTGGAATGGTGAGTGAATAGCCTTTCACCGGATAAACCGGTAAATTCAGGTGTAATGGTTTTAAAAAGTCACGTGAATAACTGCCAAAAGCCAAGACATAACGGTCTGCAGTAAGGACTTGTCCATTTACCACCACGCCCTTGATGTCATCACCCTCAACCACCAGTTTTTCAACATTTTGGTTGAACTTAAACTCTACACCCAGCTCTTTGGCCAAGTTTGCAAGCGCATTGGTAAAGAGGTAGCAGTCGCCAGTTTCATCATTTGGCAGATGCAGGCCACCGACCAGTTTATCTTTAGCAAATTCCAAAGCAGGTTCTACTTTGGCCAGATCATCTTTGAGCAAAAGTTCATGCTCCACACCACATTCTTTTAACACCTGAATGTCACGTTGAACCATGTCTAGTTGCGCTTCATTACGAAAAACTTGCAAAGTACCTTTAGAACGGTTTTCATAATGAATGCCGGTCTCTTTACGCAGCTCTCTGAGGCAGTCACGGCTATACTCTGCCACCCGGGTCATGCGCTCTTTATTAATTGCATAGCTGTGTGGATTACAGTTCTTGAGCATCTGTGCCATCCACTGTAATTGCCACATGCTGCCATCCATATTGATGGCAAGCGGTGCATGATGCTGGAACATCCATTTCACCGCTTTAAAAGGAATACCGGGCGCTGCCCATGGCGTCGAATAACCTGGTGAAACCTGACCTGCATTGGCAAAACTGGTTTCTTCAGCAGGACCAGACTGACGGTCCAAGACAGTAACGGTTGCTCCCTGTTGTGCGAGGTAATACGCACTTGCAACCCCGATTACACCACTACCCAAGACAATTACACGCATTGCTTATCCCTAACGCATACTAGTTTATTTCACTAGTATATTTTTTGATTGATAGTTTTTTTCACTGTTTTAAGCACTATAATCTAGGTAATTTAATAGTTTCGTCGCGAAAAAATTCTAAAAAAAGGAAAATCATAATGCGTAAATTGGATCGTATAGATCAACAGATTCTGGATATTTTGCAGCGCGATGGACGGATTGCCATCAGCGAATTGGCATCTCGGGTCAATCTGTCTACTACCCCCTGTTCGGAACGGGTCAAACGCCTGGAACGCGATGGCATCATCATGGGCTATTACGCGCGGCTGAATCCGCAACTGGTCGATCGCAACTTGCTAGTGTTTTTAGAAATCAAACTTTCTGCCAAATCAGGCGATGTGTTTGATCAGGTTGCACGTGATTTGGTGGAAATTCCTGAAGTTCTGGAATGTCACCTGATTTCAGGCGAATTTGATTATCTGGTGAAAGCACGTTTAAAAGAAATGAGCGCCTATCGACGTCTACTCGGCGACTTACTCAAAAAACTTCCCTCCTCCGCTTCCTCACACAGTTACATTGTCATGGAAGAAGTGAAGGAAAGTTTTTATCTGGACCTACGTTAACAGTCCCAAAAGCTTGATTCAGGGTAGGTACTAAGGGAACTACTTGCTTGTATTAAGTAATCAAAAAAATTGAAGCAGATCGGAAAATTTGGCTATCCGTGCTTTAGGTTTGGCCTGAGTAAGCTCTGCATCAGAGCCATAACCATAGTCCACTGCGATGGTGTCTATACCATTGCTGCGAGCACCAAAAATATCATGCTCACGGTCACCCACCATCACACATTCAGCTGGATCTAACTTTTCCTTTTCAAGGATATAGGCAATCAAATCGCCCTTGTTGGTACGCTCACCATTCAGCTCGCTGCCATAAGCATATGTAAAATATTGCAGCAGATCAAAATGTTCTAAAATCTGCTTGGCATAGATTTGAGGTTTTGCCGTAGCCAAATACAAACGGAAACCTTTTTGCTGCAAGGTTTGCAAAGTTGCAGCTACATCTTCAAAAACATGATTTTCATACAAGCCGGTCACAGCAAAACGTTCCCGATAGCCCATCAATGCCTGTTCAGCCAAAACATCATCCACTGCAACATTTAAAATTTTCGCCAAAGATGCCTGCAAAGGTGGACCAATAATCCAGTCGATGTTGACGTCATCGGCAATCGGATGACCTACTTTGGCCAGACCATAACGCGCTGAAGTGGTAATCCCCACTTTGGGATCAGTTAATGTTCCGTCTAAATCAATCAAAATATTCTTAATCACCAACCAACCCTTCAACTTAAATTTTTACTTCACAAATACTATCGAGACTTGGCTCAAAGTTGCCTATACTAACGCAAATTTTGTGATTTAAGGACATCATTGTGCGCCCTACTGTACTTTGCTTTTCTGGTTTAGATCCATCGGGTGGCGCTGGCTTGCAGGCAGATATTGAAGCGATTGGCCAAAGTGGCGCACATGCAGCAATTGCCTGTACTGCGCTGACCATTCAAAACTCGCAGCAGGTGTTTGGTTTTGAAGCAACCTCCAAAGAATTACTGTTGGCTCAGGCGCATGCCGTGGTGGGTGACTTACCAATTAAATGTGTTAAATCAGGCATGTTAGGCACCACAGACAATATTGCAGCTTTGGCTGAATTTTTACGTGAACATCCTGAATATCTGTATGTGCTCGATCCGGTACTGGTAGCCAATAGTGGCGGTTCACTGGGTGATCAAGCCACACTGGTGAAAGCCTTTGTCGAGCTGATTCCGCTGGCTACCGTTCTGACACCTAATACGGTTGAGCTTCGTGCACTTACTGGTGTTGAAGATCTCGACCAGGCCACAGCAAAACTTTTTGCCATGGGCGCTAAAGCGATTTTGGTCAAAGGCGGACATGAAGATACCCCGGACTATATCCGCAATGCCTTATATATAGATGGCAAACTGGTGTCTGAAACCCGATGTCCTCGCCTTGAAGGTCAATATCACGGTTCAGGCTGTTCACTGGCCAGTTTCATTGCCGGCCGTTTGGCACAAGGCGATGATTTAAAACAAGCGGTGAATCATGCAGAAACCTGGCTGTTTGGTGTGCTAAAAAAGGCGGAATCCCCTGTACCGTATGGCCAGAAAATCCCTAAACGCTTTTAAATTCCTCTACCGCATAAAAAGCTGCATAAAAATCTGATGATCAGCCCGCTATTCGGGTTTGATCTCAGGCTCTAGCTGGTTTTTCTCTACTCAAAAATAAAGCATGTATCAATACATGCTTTAATCTGAGCATTGATTTGATTTATGCAATCAGGTCTTTAATGGTGGTGCTGGAACCGTTATTTTTTACCGACTCAATTCCTTTCTCGCGTGCCTGCTCACTTGCATACAGTTGGCTGGTGCCAATAATTTGATAATTGGCTGCCTTTAAATTGAAATAGGGCTTACCGTTTTTCGCTTCCAGACGTTCATAGCGGCTATCCTCAGGGCTATTTTTTTGCACCGATTCAATGCCATTCTGTGCCGAAGCTTTGCTCTTGTATAATTCGCTGCTCAGAATCACTTCCCCATTGCCAGCTTTCAAAACAAAGCGATATTGTCCATCACTGGCCTGACTGACTTCATACCATCCTGCCATATAAAATACTCCCCTTGTTATTGTAAAAGTTATAAAAGAATCGAATTTATATGATTAAAAATACGCTATTTATATGAAATAAAAATGACTTTTTATTTCAAAAAAAGCACATTTTATGATCATGATTTAAATCTGGATTGTATGATTTATCGCCTTAAAAGGACACTGGACCATTCTTATCAAAGCCCAGTTTTCTCCAGGTACAGTTTCTATCGCAGCACAAAACAGGCCGCCAAGAGAATAGATTGCCCCTCTATTCTCCCCCTGGCTGTTGATATTGAATAAGTAGCCAAGCCCTAAACAATTTTTTTAGCATAGGTGGCTTTCTGCATTTCCAATATTTCCACACAAATCTGTACACTGACTTGGCTTTGAGCTGGTATGTGCTGTTCAAGTGTGTGCAGAATCACTTGAGCAATTTGCTGTTGTAACTCCAGACTACGTCCAGCCAATAAAGAAACTTTCGCATGGACATAGGCTTGTGAAACATCTCCCAAACCAATGACATAGTCGTGCTGGCAAATGGCACGGCTTTTTAGCTCATTTGCAGCAGTAACATAAGCTCCCTCAACCAGCGCCTGATTTAAAGCAAGCAGGAGGGGTTTTGGTTCAAAATTTTCTACATTGTCTGAATATTCAAGATGGATATGCGGCATAACAAAAATTTTTTAAGATGAAAGACAGTAGTTATAGCATGAAGGGAGTAATCATCAGATAGGTTATGTCAATGCTGAATCAAGCATAGCAATTATAAAAAACCAATTCCAAAATCATGCGCAAATGGGCACCAGCTCATAAAAAAGCTCCAGCATGTCGCCAGAGCTTTTTTGGTTTTTAATGTAGTGAATTAAGCTTTTTTCACAAATTCAGATTTTAATTTCATGGCACCAAAGCCATCCACTTTACAGTCCAGATCATGACCATCACTTGAGTCAGGTAATAAACGAATATTCTTCGCCTTGGTCCCAACTTTAATAACCGATGAAGAACCTTTAATTTTCAGATCTTTAATCAGGGTAACAGTATCGCCATCAGCAAGCACATTGCCATTTGCATCTTTAATAATTGTAGCCTGTTCAGCACTGCTTTCACCCTCTTTCCACTCATGAGCGCATTCTGGGCAAATCAGTAAATCGCCATCTTGATAAGCATATTCTGAATTACATTTGGGGCAATTTGGCAAAGACATAAAAAACCTCAAAAATCTTATTATAACATTTTATCAACCAATCTTTTGCTAAAACCTTATTTATATTAGGGAATAAAACCTCCCATCAGATGCTTTCAGTTTCCCTCTAAAACCTGTTTAAGTACAATTACATGGTTATATTTTTCACTTTTTGCCGCAGTGATGAGGCTAATTTTTCCTGTTTAGCGATTTCTCTAATTTACTGCAATAACGTTGCTTGTTGCTGTAGTTCAGCTCTGTAACGTTGCTGAAATTCGTCCCAATGTTTGGGGTCATGTGCATACCATTTTCGCAGCTCAGTCGATGGCGTGATTTCTTTAGCCCACAAATCAATTTTGGCATCTTCCTTTTTAATGCCTCTGGGCCACAGCCGGTCAACCAGAATACGTTTACCATCTGAAGGTGAAACTTCCGCATAGGCACGTTTAATTTGAATTTGCATTGTAAAGCACTATTGATCTGGAATTTCAGGAGTAACCAGTAAAGTGAGCAGTTGCAAAGATTCCTGCCATCCCAAATAGCAGGCTTCCACTGGAATAACATCAGGAATACCCAATTGGGTAATATGCACTTCTGTTCCCACCGACACTGCTTTGAATTGAATGACCACTTCAATGTTTCCGGGAAAATTGGGATCATCGAACTGGTCAGTATAGCGCAACAATTGATTGGGAATGATTTCATGATAGGTGCCAGCAAAGGAATGGATGGAACCAGTAGAAAAATTGCTAAACGACATTTTATAGCTTCCACCCACTTTTGCATCCAGATGATGAACCTTCGCGGTAAAACCATGCGGTGCCATCCATTTAACCAGAGCATCCGGATCAATAAAGGCCTTAAACACCCGTTCTGGGGGTGCGCTCAATACTCGATGCAATTTAACCGTATTACTTTTGCTCATTTTACAACCTCATCTTATTGTTGTTTTTAAATGCTGATCTAAGATGAAAACTATTGCTGTTACTCTATGACAATGTAGGACTTTAATACAATATTAAGCAGGTTTTTCACTTCCTTGTTAATCAGCAATTAAAATATCCCTAAACAGTATAGGTCTAAAACAGCTGCATTCAGGCAGGTATTTTTAGTCTGAGTGTAAAATCCGGCTGTGAATATTTAATCTGGCATGTCATCAATATCATGGGGTTCTGTGCGGGGCTGGATGTTCATACAGTGCCGAAAACAGGATGAACGTTCATAAGCCTGCATACGTACACGCATGATGGAACCCAGAGGCTGATGTTCTTTTACCCCATGCCATGGGCTGAAAGACAGCACGTCATCCGAATAAACCCGACGTGCCGGACTGAAGGTATTTTGCCGAGGAAAATGTAAAGTTCCAATGACCTGATGCGGTGACTCATCCTCATCCCATAAGACCGACGCATCTTCGACAGGCATACGGTCCAGATGAGTACAAAGCTGGGCTCGAATCACATATTCAGCCGTATTACGCTTGAAAAAGCCCTGTACCAGATCACGTATGCCAGAATCATACTGAATATGCATCTGTAGACCGGTCAACTGCTTCACCGATTCAGATTCAGGTGCCACACTCATTTTGGCAATATAGTTGCCATAACGAAGAGCAGCCATACTGTGATAGGTTTCTCCTAGCACATGATGTTGACTGCGTGCCAGACCTTTTATCATCGTAGATGCCGGCAAGCCAGCGCGATTGAGCAGATGATCCATTCCACGAATGACACTGCGTAGGCTACGCATGACCAGTTCAGGCATTCTTTCCCCTTCAATGATGAAAGGCAGCATTTGCATATATTTACGTACCGTCCCAAAAGCCAGCACCGGAATATTGACCATCAGAAAATCCTGATTTTTTCCATCGCTTGAATCTTCTGGCAATAAGCGCTCGCCCGGTACATTTAAAATTTTAAGGGCAAAACCATGAGGTGCAGGTGTTTTATCACTACGCAAATCTCCAGAAGCGGCAGATAGACGCACAATGACATCATAATAACCCGGATGGGCAAAAATTCCCTGTGCCAAGTGATTCGGCAGGTTTTCCGGAATGGTCAAAATGCCTTTTAAAAAACCATGGGATTTCGCATGTGCATCGCGTACCGCATGACGATGCTTGTCAAAAACCTGAGTATGGGTTTGCGCCATATACTCTACGATGTGCTGAATGTCTGCTTCTTCATTTTCCTGTTTTTGCTCTACTTCTGGACCATAGGCCACATAGTGATTGACTGCCATGCTATGCTCCTTTTTTTTCTGGGAATAGAGATAAACTTTTTTGCAATTTATGTATTAATCTAGCAAGGAGTTTTCTTTACAAAGGGAGTGCTTGGTAAATACATTGCAGGTATTTGGTAAACAACGCAGAGAGATGACATTCAAATAACTGAGTTAAAAATCACCACACGACCATATTAAAATCAAATATTTAAATTAAAAATTCAGAAGAATTAAAACAGATAGAAACTTAAAAATAATGAGAAACCCGCTTTTAACCATGCAAAGCTGAGTTTCAGCTCATTTCTGATACTTTTAATAAAATTTTGCCATTAAAAAAGCCCTAAGCATCTAAATACTTAAGGCCTGTTTTAACAGGTTCGATCCGATTGGCTTAACTTGGATCATCCCCAACCTGTTAATTTTTTTAGGAATATGGATTAACTTTTGACTTCATTTTCCCATTCTTCATCTTCATAGACATAGGCCATGCAGCCCCAGCCATCATATTCGCCATCATATTGCGTCGCAATTTTAGTGAACCATTCTTCCAGATCGACGATGTCTGAATATTCAGGTTCCATATACACATAAATGGTAATAATCCACTCGACCGTATCGGCTTCTTCATCTTCAAACAGGCTAATTTTTTGCTCTTCTTTAAGCAGATAAAGTGCACATTTTTGTGCCTGTTCTTCAGACTGAAAAGCAATGGAAAATTCAATTTCATGCGCTTCGGTCAGGTCATCGCCATCTTCGGCCATTTGCCAAAGTACATTACCATTTTCATCATCGGGGAATTGTTCAAAATCGCGTGTCATGGAGCGTTTCCTTATTGTAATTAGGTACCAGCTATATCATGCCATATAGATTAGCTCAAGTTTGTTTCAGTTTATCTATTTAACTATTTAGCTTAACTACAGCGCTTGTGCTGATGAGCAATCTCTCGTTCTACCATTTTTTACAGATTGCTGGTATTAGCCTTACACCCTCTGCTGTTGCAATTCACTTGGCCCAGTCTGTTGCTGTGCCTTGAAGGCTAAAACCAGGGCCGTAAGTTTAAATTCTTCCAGACGTAACTTTAAAAATGATTCATGAATTCGGGTATGACCGAATGCTTCTCCATAATGATTGATCAGGATAAAGTCATCTTGCAGCGCCTGAATAAACAGGTCCACAGTGTCATGGTCTAATTGAGATAAATACAGATCAGCTTTACTGTTAAAGACATGAGTAACCAGAGCGATGGCAGAAAGTTGGCGATTTTCTTCGACATACTCACATTGCCCCCCTGTGTTTGCTGCAATGGCATTTTTTATTTTACGGCGGACTTCTTTTAACTGCTGCACGGCATGAATGTCACCATAGCCATCAATCAATTGATCCAGAAAGGTTTGTACAGGATATACATCTTGAATACCATAACCCTGAATCTTGTTTTCCAGTGCTTTAGAAATTGCCTCCAAGTTTTCTTGTTCTAAGACCTGATTATAAAAAGCACCTAGTCGTTCTCTGGCTTGGGCTTCCAGCTTAAGCTGGCTATTTTTTTCCAGTTTTTCCAGATAATGTCGAGTATTTTCAATCTCTGCCTTCATTTTTTCCAGCAGAAACTCTGCTTCAGTTTTAGTGACTTCAACAAAGCTCTCGACCTGGTTTTTTCGCTCCGCAATGTAATGTTCAATATCTACAATGTCCTGATACTGGCTCAGCTTTTCAACCCTGTTTTTTAAATTTCCGATCTCTATACGACAGGTATTTAATTGATGATGCAGCGCATCATTTTGCTGCTCATGCTCTGCCAGATTATTTCGCGTACGATCCAGATTCACCTGTAAAGATTCAAGCATGATCTGTTTTTTTCTTATTTGCATGATTGCCCGATAAAGCAATCCCAGCAAAATAAGGGTGGTCAGGATATATAGATAAATCATTGTGGTCAGGATATATAGATAAACGATTATTATCTCAAAATTATTATTTCAAAGAAATGTTACGCATGATTATTCGTTTGTTTTTCCATTACCAGAAAAGGGATATCGTGTCTGAATGATCGCACTTTTTATTATTCTAAGATTTTCATCATCATAAATCAGTGAACTAAGCAGAAGATAGCCCTCATATCATATATGTAACTTATGATTAAAATTCTAGAATGTTAAACAGATAAAATTTTAAGACACTGATTAAAAAGGTACTTTAGCTTTAATTTCAACATCTGCTCCGCTTAAAGGCTGTTTAAAAGCCAGATAACTGGCATGTAAGGCCATACGTTTTAATGGACTCTGATAGGGTTCTGGATGATAGAGCTTGTCGCCAGTAATCGGATGTCCGATATATTGCATATGCACCCGGAGTTGATGGGAACGTCCGGTAATCGGAGTCAGTAATACCCGGCTAATGTCTTCCACTGCAGAATATTTTAAGGCCTGATACAGCGTTCTGGCAGGTTTTCCCAATTCAAAATGCACGATTTGACGCGGCCGGTTTTCCCAGTCAGTAATTAATGGCACTTCGACACTGCCCTCAGCTTCGAGCTTGCCTTGAACCAGCGCAATATAGTTTTTTTTGACCGTACGCGCCTGAAACATTTTACTGACCGCCACTTCTGCTTCACGGTGTTTGGCAAACATCAAAATGCCGGAAGTTGCCATATCTAGACGATGGGTAATTTTAGCATTGGGATAGCGTTCCAATACGCGAAAATAGGCACTGTCATGATGTTCAGGTAAGCGTCCCGGAACGGACAACAGCCCTGCCGGCTTTTCAATCACCACTAGGTCTTCATCTTCATAGACGATAACAAGCGGTTCCTGAGGCGGCATATACACGAAGTTGTCGTTGATGGGCATAGCATTACAGCATGTGGGAGAATGGGCGCAAAATAACAAGGTCAGATCAGACTGTCAACGTCTCTGAAATACAGAGTCAATCTGGAATTATTTATTGTTTGCACCCAATTTTCCAAACGCAGGTTTAAGCTGATGAGAGAGGTCATCTTCAATCAATTGCAGTACCTGATGATCTACTTCATATTGCCTGATCGTGATTTTAAACTGACCTTGAAACCATTGACTCAAATGTAGTGAATACGTGCTCTTTTGGCCTTGACCCAAATGTTGTTTCAACCGATTTTTAAGTCCTGTGGTAGATGAACCTACATACATCACTGTGCAAGGCGCATTTAATCTTGCACAGGCATGCGTTCCCTGCGCTTTAAAGATACGAAAGTGATTAAATGTTTCATTCATATCGCCGTCTACTTGTTCAATGATATAAATCGCCTTAGATATCGGAGGTAAATCATCTAGAGTTGAAAATATAAATTCCTGAATAGGTATGGCCATTTTAGCAGCATGACAATGTTGAATAAGTGTATCAAGATAACGCATATAATTTATTATAGGTAATTGATTTGTTAAATATTTTATCAATGAAGAAAAATAAAAGAGATTTTTATCTTATATTTTTGCCGGAGAATTTTTGAGGGTGTTAGGGAAAACATCTGTGGTTTACTTCAACCATTATAACTTTATAAGTTATAACCCTATGCCTATAAATTGATAATCTATAGCGTCCTAAGCCGAATCGAGACCTTTTGGGTAAGTACTGCACTCACGTTGTACGCAACTGGCAGCAATCTACTCTTTTCGATCCCTTATCACACCCTTGAGATATATGTTAGTTAAAGACGGTCGGGATTAATTTCCTCAGTTTTTTTAATTTTTCATCATTTTTGGGAATTTTTTTCCTTAAATGAATAATAAATAGAATTTTTTATCTTCCGGATTAAAATACAGGTTTTTTCTTGCAGAAAAATTGGGATTACTGGAATTTATCTGCACATCGGACCACATTTTTTCATCACTTTTTACCCCATTTAATCAGCCAAATAATAGTCTACCGTCGATACCACACGGACTTTCTTTAAATAAGGCGTGTTGCTGTCGCGATCTTCAATGCTAAACAGTCCCTGATTAGCCGCCTTGATTTTACCTAAACGGCTTTTGGAATCTGCGGCAAATTTTTCTGCCACACTGCGGGCATTTTGCGTTGCCTGCTCAATCATCGCTGGCTTGATATCATTTAACTTGGTAAATAAATATTCGGTTCGTTGACCTGAATCATCGCCACCAAAGGCAATGCCCTTTTTACCCAAAGCCACCAGACGACTTTGTGCTGCCCGCACTGCATCTATTCGGTGGGTATAGATGGTAATGGTTTGATGGGCGGTATAACGGAGCGCGACATTGGCATCGCCGCCATATTGCTGGGCATATTTATCGGTCGTAACCGGAGCTGCAGTGGTAATTTCCTGATCGCTAAAACCTTCGGCCTTTAAAAATGCCTGAATTTGCTGGGTTTGTATTTCCATGGTGTCATACAGCTGGGTCAGGTCCTGACTGGCCGAGCTAAAACGGATTGGCCATACTGCGACATCAGCTTTCACCTCACGCTCAGATAGACCCTTGACCGAGACTATACGTTCATATTGCTTAATTTTGACTGCACTACTGCCGAGAATCCATCCCGCAATAATCATCCCCAGACAAATGAAAATACCTAAAACCAGTGCAGGTTTGAATTGATTCATGCTGCCGAATTCCTCTTTTGCTTGTTTTTGATTGTAGCGGTCCTGTTTCTATAAACTGCGAAACTGCTGTTTAAAGATGATCTATTTGCCTATAAGCCTTTTAAAGTTGAATCCGGGTTAGGAATTTCGTATCAGATATAAGGCCAGAAATGGCACCAGATTAAGCAGTAAAATACCAATTTTATATATAGCCATGCCTCCATAATGAATGGCATCAAAAGTGTGATCTGAAAGCTGGAACCATTTGCCATGCAGCTGTTTCATCCAGTTACGGGCAAAAATAAACAGCAAAAACCAGATCATTAATATGATGTAATTAATGAGTAATGAACAAAGTAGAAAACGACTCCAGAAATCATCATTTAGCATTTTTATGGCCTGACCGGATGCTCGCTGATATTTTATAAATTAGCAGATTTTATCCACAAAAATGAACCACTGATTTGTATCCGGTTTTTTGAATGTAAATTTGATTTCTTCTATTTTTATGTGCTTGAGAATTTTTTAGGGGGTCAGGGAAAACATACTGTTTTACTTCAACTATTACCACTTTGTAAGTGATAACCTGATGCCTATAAATTGGTAATTTATAGCGTCCTAAGCCGAATCAAGACCTTGTGGGTAAGTACTACACTCACGTTGTACGCAACTGGCAGCAATCTACTCTTTTCGATCCCTTCACACCCTTGAGATATAGAATAGCCAAAGACATGCGGGATTAATTTCCTAAGATTTTGCATTTTTAATTATTTTTGGGATATTTTCCCACTTTATCTATATTTGTAAAAAAATTTCCCCAATTGATATAAAATTCCGATTTTTATTGCGCCAAATCAACATGAATCGGAATATTTTCTCCATCTCTATAAATCACAGCATTGAAGATTAGCATCAGATTATAAATGGCTATTTCTTCTTGGTCATTTCTGACAGCAAATCCAGTTGAATTTCCTGAATGTTAGCCAGACGATCCCACTGATGCATTAAAAGATGATCAAGTTTTTCATGTAAATGTCGAATCTCCAGTTCAGCTTTTAAGTTGACCTGATAATCATTTTGCGAACGCAAACGGTCTTTGGCTTCCTGCCGGTTTTGGCTCATCATGATTACGGGTGCCTGAATGGCGGCCAAACAGGACAGCATTAAATTTAATAAAATGAAGGGATATGGATCTGCAGGATGTTTCACCATGACCACGGTATTGATCAAAATCCACAGCGCCAAGAAAATGGCAAAGCAGATCAAAAAGGTCCAGCTACCACCGAAACTTGCAATTTTATCAGCCAGTTTTTCTCCAAAAGTCCAATTCTGATCGAGCTTGTTCTCTACATTTTTGCTGATCAGCTCATGCTGCTGCATACTGTTCAACACTTCATATTCTAGATCAGTGACTTCACCTTGTTCAGATTTTAAAATGGACTGTACATACTGCATACGGTATTTGGTTAAATCAGCTTGGCAGATAAAGTCGCCAGGTGACCACTGTGGAAAATCCTGTGAAATTTCCTCTGTAATGACTTTGCGAATTGTTCCGATCGGGATAAGATTTTTCTTAGGAAAGCTTTTTTTGCAGACCATGCATGTTTGATATTCTGTTCTTCCGTTCATACCCCATACCTTCTGTTTCATCTATACTTCAATATGCCATGATGTTGATCATTTCCAGACTTAAATAAACACTTGTTTCTGGTCATATTTTGCCAGGACAAGCGTGGTTTTAACTTTATCCCTTCCATATTTTCAGCCTAATTTTAAAGCAATAATCCAGCAATTTTAAAGATAAATAGGCCAGATACTATAGGCCTATAGCAGTGAGCCATTATGTTGTTTATTCATTTATAAACAACAATTTAAATCAAAGCAAAGTTGCGAATTCCACTGCCCTTTATCACACATAGAGCTGTTTAACATTTTGATTGATATAGGTATTTAAGCCATCACCATATTGCGCCAGCTGTTGCATATTTTCAATATGCTGATAGCCGGCACTGGCATAGCTATAAGTATAAATTTTTGATTTTTTCTTAAATTGAACACGAATAAACTCATTGCCAATTTCATAGCTGGCCACACCAGAGTCGTGGTTCAGATCAAGATAATGTTGCAATTGGGCGCCCTAAATACCGTGAATATAAAGTTTAAGATGAGGGTTTATTGAGCATTTTTCAAACAATCAACAATAATCAGTCCATAGATGAATGGGAAGCGATTTCTATTCGCCAGTTATTCCTATCTATTTATATTTATTCAAAACCTGATCTAGGATTGAAACATTTTAGTGTTCCGCAGCTAAATCAATCATCAACCAGATAAAAAAAAACTCCGCCAGTTAGGCAGAGTTTTTCAGTTTCAGATTTAAATTATTCCTTACAGCACTTGCTACAGCCTTCTACTCTTTCTGTTGGCCAGTTCATTCTTGCGCGTTTATAGGCGAGTTCATAATTTGCAAAGTATCCAATCAAAATCTGGTCATCCGATTTTGGCAGGTCTTCGCAGCCCAGTGTCGCATTGTGTATATAGTGTATGCCTTTAGCTGCAGGTTGTTCATCTACAATAAATTTGATCATTGATAGTTCCCCGAATAATTTTTATAAAGTTGAACCACAATAAACCCATATAAAATTTATGGATTTAATTCAATAATATAATTATGTCTTTATTGAATAAAAATCAAGCGCTTTTACATGAAATATCCGTGACATTCTTTAAGTAAATATTTCTTAAAAATTTTGTATAAACATATATTTTATTTACATCTTAAAAGCAGGTTTTTCCTTTATTTTGTTATCTAAAGCGTACCTAGCATATCAATATAATGATCAGTATCCTGACACATCAGGACACAGGCAAGGCAAAAGCAGAATTGACAGCGAGTCGCCCAAATTCATTCATCTGTGGAAATAGCGTAATTTGAAATTCCGCCTGTAATCACGCTTGATACACTCCGATAGAATGCCCAGCCAACAAAAAAGCCCTATGGATGAATAGGGCTTTTGTTCAAAACAGAGGGTAACTGTTTGATAGGTGCTGCTTAGGCAATTTTGTTGTTAAATTGATTGCCAAGGCATTTGGTACACGGTGGTAGACGATCAGTACCAATTTCTAAGTAGGTGCGGTGTCCGCATTTGACACAAAAATAGAAGCCTGTTCCGGGTTTAGAGCCAGCAGTAACCATTTTTGTTCTCCATAGGTTTTAGAAATGGTGAACTCAGTATACCCCTATCGTGATGATTGTCTATTGATCATTTCGACAAGTGATGTGGGCATAATTGCAAAAAATAATTTCAAAAAGGAAATTAAGTAGCCTTACAAAGGATTAGTGAGGCTGTTTTCTACTTTTAAGCCGTCGACACATTCAATTTTTAGTAGAAACCAACTACGTTCACTTTTGAAACAGTTAAAATTCAACTAAAAACTTTATTTTCTTGATTTATAGAAATGATTTCCTCAAGAAGACCTTCAACATTTTCATAAATTTTTTTATAAATTTTAGGTAAATACTCAATAATATCATTCATATTGATTTCTTGTTTATCAAAGCCATGATAGAAATTCAGATATCCAATAATTTTTTCTTTTTCTTCTTTTTCCATACGAATAACAGGATCAAAATCTCTATATAAATGTTTATTGGATAAATGTATCAAACCACATCCAAAATCATAAGCTATTGCTTCCCATCCTCCTTGCTTAAGCATTTCATAATCTTTCACATTTTGCATTTTTCCTTTGGAATTTAAAAATTTCCACTCTCCCAATTGGACACTATTTTTTACTAAATTAAATGCATTGTGACGCAGTTGATAACCACTTTCCCAATCAATTAAATAATTAACTCTTTGCAGAGTATCTAATTCCTGTCTTATGATTCCAATACAAACACCATAACATTTTTGTTCATAAAGCAAATCGAAAGATTTTTTGTTTTCTTCAGACCTAGCATTAACTTGTTTAATAAACATATCTAAAATATACATTACTTATCGCTAACCTCCTTATTATGTGTATATATATCTAACTATAAAAGCATTAATTGAAACACTTCCATTTTTCTATTAAGAATCTATCATCCAAATATGATCCATCATTCTTTAAAGAAATCTTAACCCCATCAAATTTTTCATACTCAGTATTTTTCAAGTTTTTTGATATTTTAACAGTAAATGTTTTTGGATTTATACCTAACAGATTTGCATCAAACAATCTATGAAGATCTGTTCTTAACAATAGGCCATTATTTGTATGATTTATTCCGCTATCTGAGTGGCTTATTATATGAGCAGCATCAATTAATTCTGAAATTTCAATTCTAGATATCATACATCTCAAGCCATAAACTTGAATTAAATTCAGTCTAAAGTGTGACTGATTTCGCCTTATTTTTTTTTGCGTATATTCATTCTTTTCATCATCTTTTGCTTGTGAAAATAAATAGTTTTTGCTTTTACTTGATTTTGTATGTGCCACAATCACTCGATTCATTAACTCAATTAAACGCTCAACTAAAAAATTAAAGTCTGTATTATTAACAAACATAAATCCTTGCTTTACTCCTTTCACTCCAGATTTTAAATTGATCTTTACATTTCTCACAGAATTAGAATATTCTTTCGGAAATTTTTTTTTATCTCCTAAGATATGTTTTAGTAGATTTTTATTTATTTCATTAGTCGGATTTTTTAAGTTCCATGAAAATATATCATCTGTATAAACAATCATTGATAGGTCTAATTCAAATATATAGTTATCACCTTCATCAAACAATATAATATAATAGGGCATTGTACCTTTACGCCAAGATGTGAATCTTATTTTCATATCATTAGGTAATAACAATGTCGCATATCCATTTTTTTCATTAATATATTCACCAGAATTTTTTAAAACTGTTTTTAGTTCACGTAGTAAAGCCAAACCAATATTTTTATAAACATCATGTGATATTAGAGCACTCACAAGATTGCTTCCTTTTAATAATAAAACCCCACTTAACAGTAGGGTCTTTTTTAAACAATTTCAATAACTTTAATCATTAATCCACCCCAACCCTCCTTTTCAAAGAGAGGTTAGGGGAGATTTTTATTTCTAATCAAAAATGGTTAAGCCACATTCCCTTCCAAGAAGTCCTGTGCAAAGCGTTGCAATACACCGCCAGCTTCATAAACAGAAACTTCTTCTTCGGTATCCAGACGGCAGGTTACAGGCACTTCAACTATCTGGTTTTTACCATCATCAGTTGAACGCTCAATCACTAAAGTCAAGGTCGAACGTGGCGCAATATTACCCACCACGCTATACAGTTCCGTACCATCCAGCTTTAAAGTCTTGCGGTTAGTACCCGGTTTAAACTCCAGCGGAAGAACACCCATACCCACCAGGTTAGTACGGTGAATACGCTCAAAACCTTCAGCCACAATCGCTTCTACACCGGCAAGACGCACACCTTTAGCTGCCCAGTCACGGCTAGAACCTTGACCGTAGTCCGCACCCGCAATAATGATTAACGGTTGCTTACGGTTCATGTAAGTTTCAATCGCTTCCCACATACGCATCACTTCACCTTCCGGCTCCACACGCGCTTTTGAACCCTGCTTGATGGTACCGTCAGCACGCACCACCATTTCATTGAACAGTTTAGGGTTAGCTAAAGTCGCACGCTGCGCAGTTAAATGGTCACCGCGGTGAGTTGCATATGAGTTAAAGTCTTCCTCAGGCACGCCCATTTTGTGCAGATATTCACCCGCAGCCGAATCCATAATAATCGCATTTGATGGCGATAAGTGGTCGGTAGTGATGTTATCCGGCAAAATCGCCAATGGACGCATGTTTGTCAAGGTACGCGGTGCAGCCAAAGCCCCTTCCCAATATGGCGGACGGCGGATATAGGTACTTTGCGGACGCCAGTCATACAGTGGACTTGCCGCTTTTTCACGCTCACCCAAATCAAACATCGGGATATACACTTTTTTAAATTGCTCAGGTTTTACAGCAACTTTTACCAGCGCATCAATTTCTTCATCCGAAGGCCAGATGTCTTTGAGGTAAATTGGGTTACCGTCTTTATCGTTGCCAAGCGAATCTTTTTCAATATCAAAACGGATAGTTCCGGCAATCGCATAAGCCACAACAAGTGGCGGCGAAGCCAGGAAAGCCTGTTTTGCATAAGGATGGATACGGCCATCGAAGTTACGGTTACCTGAAAGTACCGCAGTGGCATACAGGTCACGGTCAATAATTTCTTGCTGAATTTTTGGATCTAGCGCACCCGACATACCGTTACAAGTCGTACATGCATAAGCGACAATACCAAAGCCCAGTTTTTCCAGGTCGTGCAGTACGCCTGCTTCTTCAAGGTAAAGTGCAGCTGCTTTCGAACCCGGTGCAAATGAAGATTTCACCCAAGGCTTACGGGTTAGACCCAACTCATTTGCCTTACGTGCCAATAAACCGGCTGCCACAGTGTTACGCGGGTTAGAGGTATTGGTACAAGAAGTAATCGCCGCGATAATCACCGCGCCATCTGGCATTAAACCTTCTGCTTCTTGTGCACGAGCGGCTTCTAAATTACCTGCAATGCCTTTTTCTTTTAAGTCAGCCGTTGATACACGTGCATGCGGGTTTGACGGGCCGGCAATGTTACGAGTAACAGTTGACAAGTCGAAACGCAGTACGCGTGGATATTCCGCCTGTTTCATGTCTGAAGCCCAAAGACCAATTTCTTTGGCATATTGCTCAACCAGTTTCACCTGATCTGCTTCACGACCGGTTAAAGTCAGATAATCAATGGTGTTCTGGTCAATATAGAACATTGCAGCCGTTGCGCCATATTCCGGTGTCATGTTGGAAATTGTCGCGCGATCACCCACCGACATGCTGTCTGCACCTTCACCAAAGAATTCCAGGTACGCACCCACGACACGTTCTTTACGCAAGAACTCAGTCAATGCCAATACGATATCGGTTGCTGTGATGCCCGGCTTGCGTTGACCCACCAGCTCTACCCCAATGATGTCCGGTAGACGCATCCATGAAGCACGGCCCAGCATCACGTTTTCAGCTTCCAAGCCACCCACGCCCACAGAAATCACACCCAAGGCATCAGTATGTGGCGTATGCGAGTCTGTACCGACACAGGTATCCGGGAATGCCACACCTTCACGCTTTTGAATCACCGGAGACATTTTTTCCAGATTGATCTGGTGCATGATGCCGTTGCCCGCAGGAATCACATCGACATTTTCAAATGCGGTTTTGGTCCATTCAATAAAATGGAAACGGTCTTCGTTACGACGGTCTTCTACAGCACGGTTTTTGGCAAAAGCATCCGGGTCAAAACCGCCATATTCCACAGCCAATGAATGGTCCACGATAAGCTGGGTTGGTACAACCGGGTTAACTTTAGACGGGTCACCACCCTGATCTGCAATCGCATCACGCAAACCTGCAAGGTCAACCAGTGCGGTTTGCCCCAGGATGTCATGACACACCACACGTGCCGGATACCAAGGGAAATCGTGATCTTGCTTACGTTCAATCAGCTGACGTAAAGACTGTTCCAAAATAGCAGGATCACAACGGCGTACCAGCTGTTCGGCCAGTACTTTCGAGGTATAAGGAAGTTTTGCATATGCGCCTGGCTGAATATCTTCTACGGCTTGGCGTACGTCATAATATTCGAGCTGGGTACCTTGCAGTAGTTTGCGGTAGTTGTTGTTCATAGCTTACCTGCCTCTTGAATCATTTTTTCTTTACTACGTAATTGTTGTTGCGAGTTACAATCGGTTCAACGGCATAGTACACCGCCGAAAAGCCATTTCCCAAATCTTTTATATTTCATATATTTAGGTATAAAAACAGGTGTTTTAGAAACATATTGTTACATAATTTTTGGGATATTTGCTCTAATCATGCTTTTTTTGGAAAAATAGCGGGAAATACGCCTCATTCTTTAGTATTAGATGTGCCTAAGCGAATAACAAACAATCTTGTTCTGTAATATTTATCCCCATCGTTTAAGTGAATGTAAAGCTTATATTTTTTATATTGCATTCGCTCTTGTCAGGCATTAAAACCTACAAAATAGCGTTAAGCTAAAAATCTGATGATCTAGCACTGCTTTCGATGCCTATCTTTTAAACATGCTTATTGGGCAATACCTATTTTTGCATCACTCTAAACCCTTCAAATATGAGGTCAGAAAAGATCTTCACCTTACAAAAAATTGATCAAGGGTAAAAAATTTGGGTCGCCATTTTTGCATTAGAGCAGCGATTTTAACGCTGATGATTTTGTCGCTTAACCGCATTCATTTAAATAAAACTACATATTTCTGAATTTCAGTAAAGCTAGAGCAATCTGGGCTTTTTGTTTGCCTATCTGCCCTGCATGCTGCAAAATATCTGCACTAATGATTTGTGAAATATATCCAGAGGCTAGTCATGTCAACGTCTACTGCTTTTACACTATTCACTTTAAATGGGGTAGATGCACAAAAATTCCTTCAGGGCCAAGTGACTTTAAATGCTGAGGCATTAGCCGAAAACCTGACTCGCTATACCGCGATCTGTAGTTTAAAAGGACGAATCCTGTTTGGCCTATGGCTAAAAAAAATTAGTCCGGAAAGTTTTGAAATTGTGGTCACTGACGATCAGGCCGAAGAATTTGCCAAACATATTAAAAAGTTTGGCGCTTTTTCGAAAATGAAACTGGAACAAGTCAGCCGAGTTTTCCCTACGCTCAATGGCGATAGCACCGATTTTTCTAGCACTGAAACCGATATCGCAGCTTGGCAACTTCAAGCGATTGAAGCCGGTCAGGCCTGGATTGAAGCGACAACAGCACAAGAATTCCAGCCGCAAGAACTACGTTTGCATCAGCGTGAAGGCGTACATTATGACAAGGGCTGTTATTTGGGGCAGGAAATTATTGCACGTCTCTGGTTTAAGGCCAAACCGAAACACTGGCTGCATTTGGTGCAAGGTAGCGGTGATGCTCCTGCTGCTGCAACCCAGTTAAACAATGATGTTGAAGTGGTCAACAGCATTACTGTGGATGGCGGTTATAAAGCCCTGGTCGTGGCAAAACCTGCTGCGCTTGAAGAGCTGGGATTACAAGTTCTAGATTTGCCTGAAGCCTTAAATGGTGATGTAGCACGTCCACAGTAAATATTGAAACTTTAGATATTTAAGCTTTGGATATGTGCTGCACTGAGCCTCCATCTTTGGAGGCTTTTATGCATTTGAAGGGATACTAAACAGATCACATTTCCGGATTAAAAACCATGAAACAGCTTGTTCATGTCTTTGCAGACATATTCTTTAAATGAATAATCACGCGCATGCTTGGCATCAAATTTTGCTTCAAGCTCACCTTTTTTAAAAATATAGACACGGTCATCTTTACTGACCAAATATTCAGCCCCCAGTTTCATCAGCAAAGCATCCATTTTTTCTTCTTCAGGAATATTGCTGTCCAGATTGACCCGATCATAAGCGCGTTTAATGGCTTTAATGAACATTTATCTACTCACACATTAATTCAGCCGCGATTTAAACAAAGATTGGCTGAAAAACAAAGTGCCGTTTCGCTGCTGCGTATTTTTCTCTGATCCTTGTACTTGCTGGTTTTAAATTTTAAGCACAAAACAATTCATCTACAAAGCCCTCACCCTACTTAAGCTTGCTTTAAGATTTTCTACCCAAAATCGAGCCAGTAGCAATTATGTAAATATCTATGAAATATTATGGTAATGCACCCCTCATGTATTTACATTCACATAAATAAACTTATGATGTTAAAGGAAGGGTTCCATATTCATTTTTAAGTACATAAATGGAATTAAGATTATGTTTATAAAAGGTTTTTTAAAAATATGAAAAGAATTATACTTGCCAGTCTGATCGCTTTGTCTTCAAGTTTCGCGATGGCTGAAATGACAACCACTTCTGTTGATCCTGCATTTGCCAAAGTAGAAACACTGGTCAAAGCCAACGATATGAAAGGCGCTTATCAGGAGCTGGATAAATTAGCAAAAACAGGAAATGCACAGGCACTTTATAATTTGGCCTACTTGACTCAAACCGGTCAGGGCACCACCAAAGATGAGAAAAAAGCCATCCAGCTGTATCAAGAATCTGCAAACAAAGGCTATCCGGTCGCCAACTATGTCCTAGGTAAAAACTACATGACCGGTACTTTAGGTCTGCCACAAGATACTAAAAAAGCCAAACAGTATTTAGAAAAAGCATCCAAGCAAGGTTTTGATGATGCCAGCGTAGATTTGGCCGTATTACTGTTTTCTGAAGGTACAGCAGCATCAGATAAACTGGCTTTGCAGAAATTGGACCCGCTGATCAAAAAAGGCAATTATCAGGCCATTCATGCCAAAGCGTTATATGACATCAGTCAGGGTTTTAAAAACAAAAACGAAGCACCGATTAAGCAAGGCTTAAAGAGCATTCAGGATCTGGCACAAAAAGGCTATATTCCCGCTTTAATGGCTGTAGGTAACATGTTTGCAAACGGTAAAATCGTTCCGCAAAACCTGCCTGAAGCGAAAAAGATTTTTGAGGCTTTAGCCAAAGAAAATGTGCCGCAAGCCAAACAATCTTTAGCTGTGGTGGATAAAATGATTGCCGAACAGGCCAAAAACCCGCCTAAAGCTGCTGCTGAAAAGAAAAGCTAATCACTGCAGAGATGATTAAAAGCCTCAATTCCGGGGGCTTTTTTTATAGCTGTTATTTTGTTGCTATTCATGCTGACCGTAAAATTTTAAGCCCACCAGACACTAATTAACACACTCACCACAATAAATCCTAAAATGGTACTCATCAATAAAGGAGTTAAAGTTTTTTCATTTAAACCATACGCTTGACCTAACATGGCAAAAATGGTCGGCATCGGCAAAGCGGCAATAAGCGTTCCAGCATAGACCATTTCCTGACTCACATCGGTTAAATAATTCAAACCCAGGAACATCAGCAAAGGCATGATCAGGTTACTGGAAATCACCAGATAAAAGCTTTGCAGATTCACATATTTCAGCGTCAATCCCACAATCCCGCCACCAATCGAGAATAAGGCTAAAGGCGATGCAGTTTGTCCAAGCAGGGCCAAGACCTGATCCAGCTGTTTAGGAATATGAAGCTGAAAGATGGCACAGGCTATCCCCAGCATGACGCCCATAAACAAGGGATTTTTCAATAAAGTAACCACCGTGCTCTGGAGGATTTGGGCAAAACTGGCCTTTTGTGAGTTTCCCAGTTCTGCCAGAATCAGCACTGCCGGAATGAGCAGCACACTTTCAATGATTACCACCAAAGAGGTATAGGTCATCGCCTTTTGTCCCAGCAGCAAGGACAATACCGCCGTACCAATGAGCCCGGTATTCGACATGGCCGCACCTAGCGACAAAACTGAAGACTGTGAACGGTCATTTTTAAAGTAATGTGAAACAATAAAAAATGCCGCAGCATATAAAATAAAAGTCACGCCGCTATAGACAAGAAAGTATTCGGGATACCAGATTTCATGCAAATCTTTTGCGGCCAAGGATTGGAAAAATAAAGCAGGTAGCGCAATTTTAATGACAAAGGCCCCAACAGCATTGACTTGCTCTTTTGTTAAAAGCTGAAAATTTACCGAAAGATAACCTAAAGCTAATAAAAAAAAGATCGGTACGATGACCGTAAAGACCATATGGAATTTGTCCTTTCAATAAATAAAATTACTTGCCCAGACTCCGACTCTTTAGAGTCTGAGCATTAAAACATTCAAGCGAAATATCGGGATGAAGTATTAAAAAGCGCTAAACAACGCTTTTAATCCATGCGGCTGACAGCGCAAATATTGCGGTGCGATTTGAATATTTTCACCCAACTCTGCGGCAGCATGCCATGGCCAGCGCGGGTCATACAGCATAGCACGGGCAAGGCCAATCGCATCTGCCTGCTCATAATGCAAAATTCCTTCGGCCTGCATGGCTTCAGTAATTAAACCCACAGCAATCACGGGAATGCTGACGACCTGCTTAATGGCATGAGCAAATGGAACCTGATAATTGGCTTCCAGATGGATATTCTGATCGATATGCAAGCCGCCACTCGACACATGGATATATACCGCCCCCAATTGCTCTAAAGCTTTGGCCAAACCGACCGAAGATTCGACATCCCAGCTGGCCTGCCCCTCCATCCAGTCTGTTGCAGAAATACGCACGCCTATAGGGTAGCCTTCTGGTACCGCATTTTTCATGGCCTGAAAAACTTCCAGCGTCAACCGAATGCGGTTCTCGAAACTGCCGCCATATTCGTCCTGACGCCGATTCGATAATGGTGACATAAATTGATGCAGCAAATAACCATGTGCTGCATGCACTTCAATTAAGTCAAAACCGGCATCCACGGCACGCTTGGCAGCATCTGCAAAGTCTTGAATCACTTGCTGGATTTCATCTTGACTCAGCGCATGCGGTGCATGATCGGCCGGATTAAAAGGAATGTCACTGGCAGAAACTGTTTGCCAGCCATGAGTCTCTGCCGGCTTAAATTGACCTCTTCCATTCCAAGGTTTATCGGTTGAGGCTTTACGCCCTGCGTGTGCCAATTGCACAGCAAACGGCATAGGCGAAAGTGTCTTTATTTTTGTCAGTAATGCCTTAATCTGATCACGCTGTGTATCATTCCACAGTCCCAAATCGGCATAACTGATCCGCCCTTCCGCTTGCACTGCGGTGGCTTCAACAATACATAAACCGGCACCGGACAAAGCATAATTGGCCCATTGCTGCTCATGCCAATAGGTCACTTCACCTTGTTCAGTTGCCGAATACTGACACATTGGAGCAATTACGATTTTATTGCTCAGTTTTAACGAACCAAATTGAATTGGTTGAAATAATAACGCCACACTTAGCCCCTGTTAGAATACCTTGCTCACACTTAATCCCGCACTCCAGTTCAAACCGTCCGCGGGTTCAAAGAAGCGTCCATTACCCTCATTTACAATCACTGAACCGACATAGTCTTTATCAAACAGATTATCGACTCGCGTAAAAGTCCGAACTTTCCAGTCGGCCTGTTTCCAGACATAACCGGCATTGGCCGAAACGATGCTATAACTTGGTGCGGCATCGCTATTTGCATCATCTACATAGACCTGATCCATATAGCGGACATCAACACCCATATTAAAACCGGTTTCCGGCTGCCAGCCTAAAGAGGCAAAAGCCTGATTTTTAGAGATACCTGGAATCTTGTTGCCTTTCTGCACCGTACTGTCCGGAATCGCTGCATCAAATGTAGCATCAATATAGCTGTAGCTGGCCTGAGCAGTTAAATCACGCCATAGATTTTTGTTCCAGGAAAGTTCTAGTCCTTCACGCAGCGTTTTATCCGCATTCTTATAGGTCGCACGGCCATCCACTGTTCCAGCAGAAACAATATCGTTTTGTGTTTTGCTTTGGAAGACTGCAGCCGTGAAATTGCCCCACATATTTTGTGCTTTCACACCCAGCTCATAATTATTACTGTTGGCAGGGCGTAAATTAAAGTTTATGCCATCATTTGCGGAATAGGCCATTTCGGTAAAGGTCGGGGTTTCGAAACCTTTGGCATAGCTGGCATAAGCATTGAACCGGCCATTCATTTTCCAGCTTAAAGCCACTGAAGGTAGCACCTGGTCATAGTCGGTCTTGCCGCTATCGTCGCCATTGCCTGTGATAATATAGTGATCGTTAGACTGGTAATGTACATTGCTATAACGCAGTCCTGTGTCCAAGGTCCAATTGGGTAAAAAATCCCACGCGGTTTGAAGATAGGGATCTAAATTCCATAAAAAATTCTGTTCATCACGGCGTAGCTTCCCTTTTACGCCAAATTGCCCATTGGCATCAAAGTTTTCATAACCCTGGCGGTCTTCATCCATATAATCAAAGGCCAGACCCGCGGTCAGACGCGTATTGGGTAAAAGATTCTTTCCAGTCCAGCGAATATCAGTGCCGTAATAATCACGGTTGAAATCAATCACACCGCCGGCATGGCGTGGGTTTATTTGCGCTGCCGAAGGAATCGACTGATACTGGGTCACTTCACGATGTCCCAGATAAGCCATAGCACACAGTTCATGCTGATCATTGATCGGTTTAGACCAGGTCAGACCGGTCTGGGTTTGATTGATTTCCTTGCGTACGTCATAGATATTGTTTGCATCATTGACCTGTTTGGGATTGGCTTGCCACTGCTGGCGGGTCAAACCTTGCGGATCATCGGCATTTATATCAACCTGATTCATAATCCAGTTCAGTTTAGAGCCGTCATCCAGATCCCAGGTCAGTTTGGCATTACTCAGTACTTTATGCGCAGCACTGTGGTCACGGTAGCCATCAGTATCAAAATAAGAGGAACTGAGCAGATAACTCGGCTCACCGACCCGATCTGCACCACCTTACAATACCACATTGGCACGGCTTTTATGCTGACTGCCAGCTGAATAGCCCAATTCAATGGAATCTTTGCCTTCTCCCTGTTTGGTCGTGGTCAAAATTGTACCGCCAGAGGAATTGCCATAAAGTGTAGAAAATGGCCCACCCAGTACTTCAATATGGTCTAGACTGCTTAAATCAATATTTGAGGTCTGGCCCTGCCCATCCGGCATACTCGCAGGAATACCATCGACATATAAACGGATACCACGCACACCAAAAGTTGAACGTGCACCAAAGCCACGCATGGAAATCTGTAAATCCTGGGCATAATTTTCACGGTTATTCAGCTGTAAGCCAGGTACACCTTTTAAAGTTTCAGAAAGATTTACACCGAGATGATTCGTATTGTTATTTTGTTCAATTCGATATACTGAAGCAGGTGTTTGCAGCCAGTCAGTATCGCTACGTGTCGCTTCTATTTTAATGACAGGAAGCAAAACTAGGTCAGTTGAATCAGGGGCAGCATAAAGATGCTGGCAGAGGCATGCTGTCAGGTAAAGTAAAGTCTTAGGGGAGAGAATCTCGTAATATTTACCTGGCATGGCTTGCTCTATATCTTATTAAAATACTGCTTGAAAGCTTAAACGAACTACCCGCATAGCGTTTAAGTTTATTTGTAGTACCAAGGTTAATGACGCATTCAAATTAAGATTGGGGCGAAGCATTAAGCAATCGGCGAATTAAAATGACTGCTAGAATCAGTCGATTACATCGATTAACGAATTGCAACAAGCATATAGATTTTTTGAGATTCCCTTGCAATCTCCTCTTAGCAGTCCAATATTAAGCACAAAGTTTTCTTGATACATTTGATCCATGCCTGAATTACCTGAAGTTGAAACCACCAAAACCAGTCTCTTGCCACTGTTGGATCAAACCGTCTTAAAGGTAGAAGTCCGTCAGCCGAGCTTACGTTGGCCTATTCCTGAAAATATACAAAAGTTGGTGGGTCAAAAATTGCTGAAACTCACCCGCCGTTCCAAATATATTTTGGCAGAGTTTGAACAAGACAGTATGCTCTGGCATTTGGGCATGTCGGGTAGTTTCAGATTATGTACAGCAACAGATGAACTGCGCAAACACGATCATCTGATCATTCAATTTGAAGATATTGAACTGCGTTATCATGACCCGCGCCGTTTCGGCTGTATTTTATGGCTCGATCAAGACTCGCAAAGCAAGCTGATTGATACTTTAGGGCCTGAACCTTTGAGTGAAGCATTTAATGCTGAATATCTGTTTGAAAAATTTAAAAAGAAAAATGTAGCAGCGAAAGTAGCGATTATGGATAACCACATGGTGGTGGGAGTGGGCAATATTTATGCCACGGAAAGTTTATTTAACGTAGGGATTCATCCTGCCCAACCGGCTTCTAGCCTGAGTTTTCAGCAAATTGAACAGTTAGTTATAGAAATCAAACGTATTTTAAAACAGGCGATTGATCTCGGTGGCTCGACTTTACGTGACTATACCAATGCCATGGGTGAAAATGGTTATTTCCAGCAAACCCTGCTGGCCTATGGCCGGGCCGGTGAAATGTGCGTGAACTGTGAAACCACGTTGGAAAATTTAAAACTCGGACAGCGTGCATCGGTCTTTTGTCCAGAATGTCAGCCTCTAAAAAAAGTTAAAATAGCCCACCAGAAAGCCATTAAAGGAAGCCAAGCATGAAATCTGCCATCGTTCGACATATCCTGGTTAAGGATAAAGTGTTTGCTGAACAGCTAAAAAAGAAAATTCAGGATGGGGCTGATTTTGCCAAAATTGCCAAACAGCATTCCACCTGTCCATCGGGCAAAAAAGGTGGCGAACTGGGTGATATCAAAAAAGGCCAGTTAGTCGGTCCGATTGATAAAGCTGTATTTACATTGCCTGAACGTGAATTACATGGCCCGATTAAGAGTCAGTTTGGCTGGCATTTACTGGAAATTAAGTTCCGGATGTAATCCCCCCTTGCGAAGCAGTGATTCTCACCTTTTCCAAAGGGGGACCACTCCCACTACTGTCCCATAGTTTGCTTTAAATAAAAAAACCTGAGTCTAAATAGTTAAAATATGAGTGCAAACAAACACTTTAACTATAAAGGACTCAGGTTTTGTCACATCAGAATACCGTATTTCATCAATTACTCAAACCCATTTTAAGACAAGATTTTGAACGTCTGGCTA
>NZ_NEGD01000023.1:0-32074 GCF_002135245.1 Acinetobacter sp. ANC 4218
GTAATACGCCAAGCGATCAAAAAACGTAAAGTCTTTCCAACGGATGATTCTGTACGTAAAGTGATTTACCTGGCAATTGATGCAGCGTCTAAAAAGTGGAATATGCCTATTCGCGACTGGCGTTTAGCCATGAGCCGCTTTATTATTGAATTCGGTGACCGCTTAAGCAATCACCTTTAAATTTATGAAAAGCAATTACACAAAATTATTTACAGGCTCTAATAAATTGACTGAAGGTTAAATCTATTTAACAGAGTGGCACTTATACGAAATGCAAATGTAAGAAACCATTTAAAGTATCTGTATTCTTACTAATTAAAATGTCTAGTCTATGATATACATCAACATCATGGATTGAATATGCATTTGAGATGCTGATCACTATGTCTAACAAAGAGATTTAAATCCTGTTTTTGACTCTTTCAGTTTAAAACAGGACATTTCTACTTAGGAATAACAATACGAAATATAAGGGTTAAGACCTATCTCACACTACAATATTTCAAAGACCTTTTCCTAGACAGCATGCATAAAAAAACGTATAACACCGTTTTTCAAATTTAACGGGTAGACATCACTGTGAAACTCATCCTTGCACCCATGGAAGGCTTAACAGACCCCATTATGCGTGATGTACTCACGTCTGTGGGCAGCTTTGACTGGTGTGTAACCGAGTTCATTCGTATCACCAACTCTGTTTTGCCAGATCATATTTATTATCAGTATTGCCCAGAATTACTCAATGGCGGAAAAACAGCATCAGGTACACCTGTGCATGTGCAGTTTTTAGGTAATGATCCTGAAATGCTGGCAGCCAATGCCATTCGTGCCGTGGAACTCGGTGCACCTGTAATTGATATGAATTTTGGTTGTCCGGCAAAAACTGTTAACCGGCACCGTGGCGGTTCAGTGCTGCTGGATGAACCTGAAGTGGTACACATGCTGGTCAAAGCTGTGCGTGATGCTGTACCCAGTCATATACCCGTTTCTGCAAAAATGCGTCTGGGCTATATGGATCGTAACTTCACTCTGGAAAATGCCCATGCCATTGAAGATGCAGGTGCTTCCTGGGTCACAGTACATGCCCGTACCAAGGCGGAAGGCTATACCCCTCCTGCATTTTGGGATCAGTTGCAACCGATTCGTGAAGCATTAAAAATTAATGTAATTGCCAATGGTGAAATCTGGACCAATACAGATGCCAAGCAATGTCAGCTTGAATCTGGCTGTGAAGATTTGATGATTGGCCGAGCTGCTGTAACCACACCGGATATCACCCAATGTATCCGTCAGAATACCGACGAAGCCTTGATCATCTGGAATGAATTATTGGCTTTGCAAATTCGTTTCCTGAATGGTCCCTATAAAAAAGAAGTGAATATGGTCGGACGCTATAAACAGTGGCTGGGCATGATGTCCAAGCATTATCCAGAAGCCAAAATGCTGTGGGATGAAGTGAAACGCATCAAGCAACTGAATGAAATTATTGAAAAATTAAATCAGCTACAGCATTAATAAAAAAGCCTTTGCACGTTCAAAGGCTTTTTGGGTCAATTCCCTTGCTGACGCTGTTTTAGATTTTCTACATGTAGGCGATTGGTTTTCCAGGACTTCTCTAAAACTTCTTTTTCAATCCGCAATTGAATCCGTTTTAGTTTCATGGCGGGTATCACTTCCTCCTGAAAACCTTTGACATAATCCACCCATGCAGCACCACGAAATACATTACTTGGCATGGCTGTTTTAAATTCACTTTCCGGCATAAACACAATCACTGAATGCAGGTACTCTGGCTCAACAATATCAGACAATACATTTTGCAGTACTTTCATGTGCTTATAATTCTGATGCAATGGATTTTGAAATTTATAGCTTTTCTTATAAATCTTCTGTGTCCACATTTTTTGCCGCTCACCACCAAAAATCCAGCCTTTATAATTTTTGGTTTCAATCACGAAAATCCCAAAGGGACTTAACAGAATATGGTCAATTTGCGTTGTTCCTGCCTGTTCATCTGGCAAAGTACAATCATTTAATAAAATATAACTCGGGTCTTTCAAATAAAGTTTGACGTGTACAGCTACCGCTAATTCCCCAACTTTTCCTTTCAAAAAAGGTTTAAATATCTTAAAAAGAACAGCGGCAGCAAATAATAAAATGATCCACCACAGCTGTGAAAAAAGTGGTATAAAAATTTGAGAAATGTTCATTCAATGAAGTTCATATTATATTTTTAATAACAATAACATAAACTTATTAAATTAGTGAAGATTCAAGTTTCAATAAAATTTCTTTGTTGTCCAGTCCACCAGCAAAACCGACCAGTTTACCATTTGTTCCGACCACACGATGACACGGCGCAATAATGGAAATGGGGTTTTTACCGTTCGCTGCACCCACGGCACGAACTGCTTTGACATTACCGACTTGCTCGGCAATATCGCGGTAACTTCGAGTTTCGCCAAATGGAATGGTCAACAAAGCTTGCCAGACTTTCTTCTGAAATTCAGTACCTTCAAAATCTAAAGGCAAATCAAACTGCTGTCTTGTTCCAGCAAAATATTCAGTTAACTGTTTTTGAGTTGCCAATAAAATAGGATGATTAACCTGTTCAATCAGTTCGGCTAAACGTAGCCGTTTAGGATTTTCATTTTCCCAAAGTACTGCCACCAGAGCCGTGTTATTGGCGACGAGTTTTAATGTACCCACAGGAGAAGCCATTTGCATAAATGAAAGTTTCATTGTCTTCTCCTGTAGTACAATAAATAAGCGATATAGTGAGGAAGAACCGTTATGATGATGACAGTTTCATCAGCACTAATCCAGAAATAATCAGTACAGCTGCCAACATCCGCATGGCCGATGCAGGCTCACCCAAAATAAACACCCCAACCAGAAAAGAACCGACTGCACCAATTCCGGTCCAGATGGTATAGGCTGTACCCAGTGGCAAAGTGCGCATAGCATAGGCCAGTAAAGCAAAACTTAACACCATAAAAACCAGGGTAATAATACTCGGGGTAAGACGAGTGAAACCTTCTGAAAGTTTCATGGCATAGGCCCAAACAATTTCAAAAAGACCCGCTAAAATTAAAACTACCCAAGCCATGACGACGATGCTCCATTTGATCAGAGTCAGGTCGTCCTGACGAATTTTCTCAGTGCGACAATAAATTCGATTGCCCCAAGGGAGGTCGTTCCTCCTATAACTTAGTAGATAATTATATAAATAATTGAGCTAAACAGGTGCTTGTTTTACATTTTTTGACCAATTACTCACCTTAAAAGTGCGAATAAAATACGACTGACCTAAACCAGTCATATTTTGAATCAACTGAGGGAATTAAAATTTAAAACGAATCCCCGCACCATATAACCATTCCTGATCAGATGCTGATTCCGCTTGCCAATCCGTCTGTTCATGCCCCTGTTTGTATCCATAGGCCACATCAATAAAAGGCATGACCTTTTTATTGATTTCATAACGGGTTTCCAGCCCCAATTGTGCGGTACTTAAACCGGTTTTTTGCGCATAGCTGGAGTCATCACTCAATACCACATTCAAGTCCAGATAAGGCTTAACAATCAGCTTTTGCGTCAGCAGCACATCGCGTTCAGTTTCCAGACTCAAAGACATTTGATTATCCTGCCCGACATAGAGATAGGCATTGGTTTCAAAGAAATACGGTGCCAACCCATGTACCCCAATCACAGCATCGACCTGATCCTGATCGACTTCCCGATTCTGGTCATTGCGATAACGTAGACCGGCCTGCACATCCCAAAAATCGGCAACATTGCGACTGTATAACACTTTGGCATCATATTCAGCTTGCTGTGATTCAGCATTATCGGCATGGAATTTGATAAAAATCTTGTTTTCATCTGTCCCGATACGGGTTTCCAGTTCCGACTTTAAAACCCCGTCTCCATCGTTATTGCGTAGCCAACGACTTTCAAGCGTGGTTTGCTGATACATCTGGCCGCCATGTTCTTTTATATGCTCGGCAGATGCAGCATCATTCGAGTTCACATTTTCATCTTGAGCAGCGCTTACGGGTTTTGCTTTAACAGGTGTTTGGGCTGTAGTTGACACGACATGATGTTGTGAATGATCGACCGGTATTTCATTTTGTGGTGACGTCTGCGCTTCCGCCATAGACATGGTTTGATGACTTGGTTGTGCAAAACTTGGCCCAGAGAGCAACAGTATCGAGACACTCAATGTGCTCATTGCAAAGTGATTAATGATGCGCATGTGAGTCTCCTTGCTGAACTTGAGCTGGCGTAGCGGGTGAAGCAAGCATTTTATTTCCATCCACATTGGCCACCACTAGTTTACTCATCATGCCCGACGACATGTGATAGAGCAGATGGCAATGAATCGCCCATTCTCCCAATTCATCCGCGGTCAGTAATGCCGTTACCGTTTTACCCGGTGGCACAATCAGGGTGTGTTTATTCGGCATATTGGCGCTACTTTGCCCATTTTCCAGCTGCATAAACATGCCATGCAGATGCATCGGATGCGCCATCATGCTGTCATTAATAAATTTCAGCCGGATACGTTCGCCATATTTCACCTGTAACGGTTCTACTTCAGTAAATTTCTTGCCATTGATGGTCCAGATATAGCGCTCCATATTGCCGCCCAAACGCACTTCCAGCTCTCTATCTGCCGGACGGGTATCGGGCTGTGGAGTGAGTGATTTCAAGTCGCTATATTGCAGTGCTTTATGCCCTATGGGTGTGGATGCATTGGCCCAGCCATAAACCACGGGCGCCTTATTATCTGAAGATGGTTGTTCTATAAGATGCGTTGTATGGCTTTGCTCGTGCTGCTGATCAGACTCAGGTTTTGCTGGCTGTGGCATAGCGTATTGTTGAGTCGCATGTTGCGAATGGTCGTGTATGGCAGCATGACTCATTTGAGTATGTTCCATGGTCTGATGATCCATTGACGAATGATCCATCACTTGATGTTTCATTGCGCTGGCACGGCTTTGATTTGTACTACTCTGACCATCATTCATCTCAGCATGGTTCGCATGATCACTGGATGCCGAAGCATGCCCCATATCTTCCATCGTAAGTAATGCACGTGGACGCGGCTTAGGCATGTGAATCGCATGTGTCACTGGAGAATTTTCATTATGCAATGAACCAATCGCAAACCCGCTACGGTCAATCGATTCGGCTTCAATCTGATAATGATTGGCCTTGGGTTCAACCATCACATCATAGATCTCAGCGGTTCCGATGCGAAATTCATCGACAGGTACCGGTTGCACGGGCTGGCCATCGGCACTGACCACAGTCATCTTCAAGTCAGGAATACACACATCATAAAAGCTCATGGCTGAAGCATTGATAAAACGTAAACGGACTTTTTCATTTGGCTTGAACATACCGGTCCAGTTTTGCTCCGGCGTTTTGCCATTGATCAGGAAGGTATAACCGCTGACATCGGACAAATCGGTTTTCAGCATGCGCATCTGATTCCACATGGAACGATCTTGCCAGGTACTTTTGAGTCCATCACGCTTAACTTGTTTCAACACGTCGGCCACAGTTTCATGCCGATTTTGGTAGTATTCAGCCGACTTTTTCAGGTTCTTCTGAATCTGATCACTGCCTGATTGATGAAAATCGGACAGCATTACTACATAATCACGATCTGCCTGTTCATGCGATGCTAGGGGCTTTTTCCCTTTGGGGTAAATCACCAGAGCGCCATATAAACCGTCCTGTTCCTGTCCTTTGGAATGCGCGTGATACCAGTAGGTGCCGTTTTGCCGCACCTTGAAACGATAGACAAAATCAGCTTGTGGTTTAATCCCTTGAAACTGGTTAAAACCCGGCACCCCATCCATCAGTCCCGGCAGCAATAAACCATGCCAGTGAATGGAGCTATCCTTGTTTTTCAGATTGTTATGCACGTGAATTACAGCATCATCACCTTCTTCAAATTCCAGAAGGGGCGCAGGAAATTTACCATTGACAGTAATCCGTTTTAAGGACTTTCCAGTGATATTCACGTTCTGTTCATCAACGTTGAGATGATATTCTTTGACCGCAGCAAACACCCACGACGATGAGACTAAACAGACCCCGATCACGAGGCTTTGACTTAATTGTATAGACATGACTAAACCTATAATTTAAAAATAAAAAGTTTTTTAAATCACGGTCAAGCTTTGGGGGGACGTAAAATCTGCTGCCAGAAACCGCTTAAATGCTGGGCGGAATAAGCAAAATTCAGCTGTGGATGTTCTTGAATGGCTTGCACATGCACCAGAGGGTGTGCTTGAGAATCCAGCCAGAGACTGAGACTCTGACAATGCAACTGTAGGCAATCATTACAGCTGAAATGCTGCTGTTGATCACTCATGCCCTGATTACAATCCAGATCATGGGACACGTCTACCTGTTCGACAGGATGCTGCTGCATGTGCGGTTGAGTTTTGACTGCATCATGGCAACCTGACATGGTCGTCATCGGCATTTTATCTTCATGCTGAATCGTCAATTCACTCATCATTTGCTGATGCATCGGCTGTTCAAATGCCAAGACAGCATTGCTCCACCCAATGGCAAAAACCATCAGGAACACAAACCAAGCCTGTTTGCGTAATGAAGTGGGCACAGTATTGTCCTTAGCCGATACACAATAAAAGATAAATCATGTTCTTTTGATTTCAGTCTACCAGCATAACCAAGATATAAGTTATACACAATTTTTAAATTTATGCTAAACAGTGTCGAGTCCGGTTGAATAATGCCAACTTAAACAATAAAGTTATTTTTTAAACAGTATTATTTTTAAGCGTAGATGAATAAAGCATCATATTTTTTAATGCCTTAACAAGCTAAAAAAGGACTCATTTGAGTCCTTTTTATACATTTAATGTCTAATTATTAAACTATTGATCTACAATTGTTTATAAACTAATCAAGTTATCCACACAGATATCCATATGGTTATCCATAAAGTTATCCACAACTTAGCGATCATTAATTGTAGATTATTAGAGATTAACTGAGCCTACTTTTGCCAGTTCTGAACGCATTTCATCAATGACAGCTTGATAATCTGGCTTGCCAAAAATAGCCGAACCGGCAACAAACATATCTGCGCCTGCTTCTGCAATTTTGCGAATATTGGCTGGAGTCACCCCACCATCAACTTCTAAACGGATGTCACGGCCAGAGGCATCAATGATCTTGCGTGCCTGACGAAGTTTATCCAAAGTCATGGGAATAAATTTCTGACCGCCAAAGCCCGGGTTAACACTCATCAACAAAATTTGATCAACTTTGTCCAGCACATAGTCCAGGTAATGCAATGGTGTGGCCGGATTAAACACCAGACCAGCTTTGGCACCACCCGATTTAATTAACTGTAAAGAACGATCAATATGATCCGTCGCTTCCGGGTGAAAAGTAATAATGTCAGCACCCGCTTCCAGGAAATCGCCAATCATACGGTCTACAGGCGACACCATCAGATGCACATCAATCGGTGCCTGAATCCCGTATTTTTTTAATGCTTTACATACCCCTGCACCAAAAGTCAGGTTAGGTACGTAATGGTTATCCATGACATCAAAGTGTACGACATCGGCACCTGCTGCAAGCACATTTTCAACTTCTTCACCTAAACGGGCAAAGTCGGCAGATAGAATGGAAGGTGCAATTAAATATGGCTTGGACATGGAGAGAACCTGGCTATGCATTTGAATTGATTTTTCACATTATAACAAATTGCATCTTAGTGCTGTGATTCAATCCTGTTTATTCAGGCATTGATGACAGCAAAAAAAATAAGGAGCTGTTGTGCTCCTTATGTTCTGAGTAAATCTGATGTTCAATCAAATGTTATACATCAAGTTGTACCGCATGAAATTGCAGATGGTCATCCATAAAGGTCTGAATAAAGTAATAACCATGATCATAACCGGCATGTTCACGCAAGGTCAGGGACTGACCTGCTTCGGCACAGGCCTGTTTAAATAATGCTGGATTCAGTTGGCTATAGAACTGGTCCTTAGCCCCCTGATCAATCAGAATCTCCTGAAACAAGGCACCTTTGGACTGAACCAGAGCCGTTGCATCATGCTTTTTCCATTCGGCCTGATCTGCACCTAAATAATTTGAAAATGCCTTTTCACCCCAAGGACATTGGCTCGGCGCGCAAATCGGAGCAAAAGCAGATACCGATTTAAATTTTTCCGGATATTTAAAGGCCAGTGTCAGTGCACCATGTCCTCCCATGGAATGCCCGAAGATGCCTATCGCATCTGCTTGGACTGGAAAGTTTTGCGTCACCACAGCATAAAGTTCATCGGCAATAAAGCTTTCCATTTGATAATGCTCAGCCCACGGTGCCTGATTAGCATTGATATAAAATCCGGCACCCTGACCGATGTCCCAGGAATCCCCTGCTGCAACTTGCTCGCCTCGCGGTGAGGTATCCGGACTGATCAGGATAAATCCCAGCTGTGCTGCTAAACGTTGCGCATGGGCTTTTATTGCAAAAGTTTCTTCAGTACAGGTCAGACCCGCCAGGTAAAATAGGGCGGGACAAGGCTGACCCGTTAAGGCCTGATGGGGCAAGAAAACTCCAAATTTCGCCTGCCCTTTTAAGCTCTTGGAATTAAAGGCATAAATTCGCTGTTCCCCATCAAAGCATCGATTAACTTGCGTTAATTCCATCATTATTTTCCTTATTGTGCTGCCACACTTAATTGTGGGCTTTCTATTTTCATATCTGTCTGAGTTGTAGCTGGAAATAAGCGTTGCTCGAGTTGCGGCAACATAAATTCCATATTCTTGCCAATCGACCATTGCGGTTCAGAGGCTTCAAATCCTTGTGCTGTTTCCCATTGTGCCACTGTTTTTTTGGTCTGCTCAAAAGCACTTTCTATAGACATCTGCTCGCGCATGGCCTGATCAAAGAAAGCCCGTCCAAAATAAGTATAATCCGCTTCACTCGAACAGCCAAACGATGCCCGATCAGCCGCAGATGCGGTAATAATCAAGGTATTATCATCCTGCAAAGCGGGAACAAAACTCCCCGAATAACAGGCTGAAATTACGATTACCCGCCAACGGATGCCGGATTTATCCAAAGTATCTTTAAGCCATTTAGGATCGACATCATTTAAATCAATCGGGTCATTTTCCATTTCAAACTGATTCGGCAAACCATGTGAAGTCATGTATAAAAATAACACATCACTTTCTTTATTCATTTGCTGCCCGATACGGCGTAAAGCCATTTCCATACTGGTGCGTGAAGCAATCGGCATTTGAGTGCGGGTTTCAGGATTATTAATCAGGGCCATGGAACGGCCAAAAGTCCCAAAACGGGTATCAAACTGTTCTTTAATCCGTTCAACTTCCGACTTAAACACATCCTGATAACCTGCCCCAGCAACGCCTAAAAAGTACCAGTGCGACTGGGCAAACTCCCCATACTGGATCGATTCCAGCGACTTGTTCAAGATCCTGTTTTGCGCATAAAAAGCATCTTCGGCAAATGTCGGCGGGCTTTCTTCAACTTTCCAGATCGGCTGGCTTTTCACCGACATTTGCCACACCACAAGGGTGAACAGTGTCGCAGCGACAATCAGTGCCCGCTCCCACCATGGCCATTTCAGTTCACGGGAAAAGACCCATACCACCGCCAAGCTCTGCCAGACGAACAGCACCATAAAGATAGTCGGCAAATAGTCATACAATATATAAGGCAATACATCAATAAGGCCCAGATACTGGATCAGACTTTGCAATAAGGCGATATGGGTATCCAGTACCAGCCACAACAAGGCAGGTACCAGCATCAACCGTGGATTATTGATCCGCTGGGAAAGAAAAATACCGACGATGAGTGCAATAAAAGGCCATAAAGCATAACTGATCAGGCCTTGCGGGTTAAACTCCCCCATCTCCTCCGCACTGAGCCAACTGAATAAGCTGTTGGCACTGCCGCCTAAAATTCCCCAAAAAATCAGTTGCAGAATCGAGGGACGTACAATTTGCAAAGATCGGCGTGAACCCAGAAAAAGCCACATCCCGGCAGTTTGGTTGCTCTTAAAATCATGCCAAAAATTGATGGAGGGTTTAAAGTCGATCATAAGATTTTCGGGGGGCTTTAGCTCGCGAGTTTACACTCTAAGTTTATGCTTGATGGAATTTTTATCAATGCTGCTTTGGGACTATATAACAAATTAATGCACATTATTGAAACAATTACCAAACTACTCGGGAAAATGATGCTGAAAGTAGGCATCAAAACGACAGGCATCTCCCTGCCATTGATGATCCGGTTCCAGGTTAGCCAAATAGACAGCCAGACGCGGCCGCTTCACCACCACACGTTTTGCCACTTTTTTTGCCAAAGTTAACAGATTATCACCCAGATCCATTTCCCCATGTTCAGGCAATAACAGATGTAATAATTGCATCTGTTTTTTCACTTGTGCCTGTTTTTTAATGGCTTGTTGATTCTGGTCACGCTGCGGAAACATCGGATCAAGGTAAACCACATCTACCACTCGCTTCTGTTCAGCCTGCTGCACTAAATAGTCGGCAGAATCAGAGAAAACCAGATGAATTCGTGACACTACTGAACTGAGAAAAGCATCATTTTGCGCATGGTTTTTGCTGTCTTCCAGTAAGGTAAACAAGACCGGATGCCGTTCAACCAGGGTGACTTCAGCACCCAAATGGGCCATTAACAAACTGTCATGACCTAAACCGGCAGTCGCATCAATTAATGTAGGCTTTTCACCCAGATTACAGGCACGTGCAATCATTTCAGATTTTAACGATGAACGTTTTAAACGCGGCACTTCAGCTTGCCAGTCGGGCTGCATCTTCATGCCATTGGCACACAACCACAGTCCCGATTCATCTACACATAAAGCCAGTTCCGGATTTAAACGTAAAAATCGGGCATTCAGCTTTTCAATGATCTCAACATTTACACTGACACCACGTGAAGAAAGCACAGCAGAATACTGCTGTGCTTGTGCTTGAAACTGAGCTTCTGTAAACAAATGCATTACCAAGAAACCCAGCCTGTCCACCAAGTTGCCAAAATAAACAGACCGAAACCTATGCGGTAGTATGCAAATGCAGTGAAATCATGTTTCGATACATAGCGAATTAATGCACGAATCACGATAAGTGCAGAAATAAATGCCACAATAATACCCACTGCTAGAACAGCCATATCATTGCTATGCAAATCAGCCCTCATTTTATACATATCGAGTAAACCAGCACCCATTAATACAGGAATACCCAGAAAGAAGGAAAATTCTGCTGCTGCTTTACGTGATACACCTAAAAATAAAGACCCGATAATGGTTGAACCTGAACGTGAAGTCCCTGGAAATAAGGCTAAACATTGAATCAGACCAATTAAAGTTGCTTGTTTATAGGTCAAATCATCCACTTCTTGAGTTTCAATGCTATGCGGACGGCGTTCAGCCCATAAAATAATAAAACCACCCACAATTAAGGCAATCGCGACAGTAATTGCATTAAACAGGTACGCCTTGATGATATCACCAAACGTTAAGCCAATAATGATGATTGGAATTGAAGCAATAATTAAGTTAATACTTAAACGGCGGCCCTGTTCTTGACCTTTTAAGCCACCGATTAAAGCGCCCCAAAGTTTGCCCCAGTACTCGTAAATCACAGCTGCAATTGCACCAATCTGCACTGCAACCGCAAACATATCTCTTTTTTCAATGGTCCAGAAATCTAAAAGCTGACCTGCTAAGATTAAATGCCCGGTACTTGAAATCGGTAGAAATTCAGTAATCCCCTCTACCAAGCCCATGATGGCCGCTTTAAATAATAATAAAAGATCCATATCTAACCTTAAGTTGCTTTAATTTGTTCTGGAATTTTTTTCCACGCATTATCACGTAAATACACTGGTAGTGCTTCTTCAGCCGCAACCCAATGCTGCTGTAATGCAGCAATACGTGCAATTTGTGCAATATCTTGTGCTGTGGCAACAATCTCTTTAAATTCTATAGCTTCAGGCTGAATTAAAGCTGAACCTGAACCAACAAGTTCAAATCTGACGGCCTGACTGGCAGCACTATAATTCAACAGTTGCTCTGTATCCACAGCCTGCATAATACCCTGCTGATCCAGCTGAAAACTGGCAATATAGACTTCATTCATACGCGCATCTAGTACTGCAGTCACTGCGGTTAAACCTGCCACACGGTATGCTGCCTGTGCCAAAGCTTGCAAGGTTGAAACAGGAATAACAGGTAGATCATTGGCCCATGCCAAGGCCTGAGTCACGGCAGCATTAATACGTACCCCACTAAAAGAACCGGGACCACGGCTAAATGCAATTGCAGTTAAGTCAGCAGCAGACAATCCAAGCTGGGTAAAAGCCTGTTCAATCATTGGGAGAATCGTTTGCGTTTGTGCTTTTGCTCGCGCATCTAATTGAAAAAATAATTCTTGAGTGTCATCTACAATAGAAACGGAACACTGCTCATTGGCAGTTTCCAATGCCAGCAACTTCATGCACAACCTTAATTTATTTAAATATAAAAAACGTCGGATATCATACTCCACTCATGCGTGCGAGGCGAGATTTTCCATCTGCAGGATACAAAAAAGCCAAGCTCTCGCTTGGCTGAATATCGCGTTTCAAATTACAGTTCAACCGACTCTAAATGCTGAAAATTTTTGAAATGCTCGGCATAGTGCATGGCACTCATTTTGAGTTTGGCTTCAGCCGCCTCATCCAGAGTTTTGACGATTTTGCCTGGTGAACCCATGACCACAGAATTGTCCGGAATCACCTTACCTTCTGGAATTAAGGCATTAGCACCAATAATACAATTTCTACCAATCACGGCATGATTTAAAATCACGCTATTAATGCCGATCAGCGTGTTATCTCCGACGGTACAGCCGTGCAACATAGCCTGATGGCCAATCGTGACATAGCTGCCGATCTGCATTTCAATGCCTGCATCGGTATGTAAAACAGCATTTTCCTGCACATTGGTAAAATCCCCTAACGTGATTTTACTGTTATCGCCCCGAATCACGGCGCCAAACCAGACACTGACCTGCTTGCCCATTTCTACCTGGCCGATAACGGTCGCATTATCTGCCACCCAGCCATCCCAAGGTTGATGCGTTGCTTGAGGTGTATATCCTTTAAATTTATAAATCATGAGGTGAAATTCCTTATTTACCGTATTTAATCTTATTACTATGAAAAGTGGGCGAATTTAATAAAAATGGCCATTCCTTTTGATAATCCAAACCATACTGAAACAGTGAAACCAACATTCGTGCCGTCAATCCCCAAACCACCTCATTTTCCACACGCATGCTGGGAAAATACAAAGACTGATGAGCATAACGCACCTCATAGGGAATGGGCGGTGCATTCATTAAGCTACTCAGTGATGCAAAAAAGATTCGATCAATTTCAGCTGGTTGAGGAATAAGTTCCACTTCAGGCGGAATCAGCCCGACCACGGGTTTGACCAGCATCCCGTTGCGGGCTTTTTGCATGGGCAAATCGCCAATCAGTTGCACATCAAATGGATTCAGTGCGGTCTCTTCATAAGCTTCGCGCAAAGCCACCACAATATTACTGGTATCTTGCGGATCTCTTTTCCCCCCCGGAAAAGAAACTTCCCCTGCATGATTGGATAAATATAAAGAACGGCGCGTGAGCAAAACTTTGGGATCAGACTCATCAGTAATGGCAATCAGTACAGCTGCATGAGCAGGCTTGATACGTGTAGAAAAGCGTAACCTGTGCTGTAATAATTGTATTAATGAGTAGTCATCCATGCGCTACTGCTCCTGCCTCATGCTTTATTTCATCATAGCTGAATTTTTATTCCAAAGGATAGAAATGATGCCAAAGTTGCATTTTTCAGTTATGCTGATCAACACCTTTATCATTGACGATGAATATGAATTTCTGTGTAATTTGCGGACATAAAACAACGGAAAAAATTCCACTCGGCGACCATCAATTACGCCGCGTTTGTACAGATTGCGGCAATATTCATTACGTCAATCCCAAAGTCATTTGCGGGGCACTAGTGCTTTGGGAAAATAAGGTTTTGCTGTGCCGCCGTGCCATTGAACCGCGTTATGGGCTATGGACCCTGCCCGCAGGTTATATGGAACTGTTTGAAACCATGGAACAGGGCGCTGCCAGAGAAACCCGCGAAGAGGCTGAAGCTGAAGTCGAAATCGAACAGCTCTACTGTATGTACAATATTCCCCGAATTGGACAAATTTACGTTCTGTTCAAGGCCAATCTCGTCAATGGCATATTCGGTGCTGGTGAAGAAACCATTGAGTCGCGTTTATTTGATGAACATGAAATTCCTTGGTCTGAACTGGCTTTTCCCAGCGTAGAACGGACCTTAAGACATTATTTTGAAGACCGTAAAACTGCTTCATTCAGCATGCATTTAGAAACTTTAGGTACCCGCTTAGATCATACTGGTTAAAGATGCGATAAATTTGCAATTTAATAAAAAGCCCATCATATGATGGGCCTTATTTTTTGCTTACTTCTTTTTGACTGTATAACACGGAGCCAAAGCAAAAGTTAAACTGCCTCCACTTAACTTCGCAAGATCTGCATCTTGAGAAGTGTGCGATGTATTATTGGTATTATAAACTTTCTGGAAACTTGATAATGAGTTTGCCCATTTTACCGTACCAACAGCAGAGTCTTTAAATGTAATATCAGCTGTACCCGAAGTAAGATTTAATAAGTTAGCTACATTAAGTAAAGCACCACCCACCACAATACTATCTCCAGATGTTGAAGTCTTGATATTGGTATTCATTCCCACTAAAGCACCGTCAATTTTTTTCAAGTTTGTATTTGCCAATACCATACGCAAGGAAATATTCTTATCATTGGTGAAAGCACGAGAAACTGTACCAATCCGGTATTGTTGAACTCCATACTGGTCTATATAAGTGGATGAATTAAAGCCTGTGGTATCACAAGCACTTTTTCCTAAAACCAACTCCTGATCCAAAGCAGTACTCATATCATCTTCAGTATAACTAGGCTTCATATTGGTTCGAATGTTGCCTTTTTCATCAATCACTATTCCCAATACAACATCTTTCACACTGGTATCGGTAAATTTAAAGGTCAAATTTGCGTACATCGGGAATATATAAGCTTCGCCAGATTTCACATTATTAATGGATTTGAAAACCCTTTTATCTAGATAAGTGATAGGAAAGGTTTTATATAAATCGAGTGTACCATTAAAATTTTCGCTACCAATGGTCTGCCTCCATAGACCAAAATCCAGCTTATCAGCTGCAGTGACTTCTGTTTTCCTAGTAAGCAACTTATAGAATGCTTCTTTGCCGGCAATCATATAATCATTATATAAAGTTCCCTGATAAATACTTAAAGGTGTGGTGACTTGATCGACCTGAAAATCAAAATTTTGATCAATTTTCTTGGTTACCGGATTAATCCAATGCTCTTGTGCATTTGCAGTCATTCGAATCGGTCGGGTGGTGGTCAGCAATTTGGTATTTAATCCACCTAATGTCGAAGTGCCACTGATGCCTGGACCACGCCATTGTATGCCACTACCAAAAGTATAACCGTCACGATCGGTAATCAACATGAAATGTCCTAACAGATGCTGCGTTGAGCTGTCCTGAGGATTACACGTATCTTTATTACAACCAACTAAACCATCTGAACCACTTAAACTACTAATCACTCCAGAGGTTGAAAATAATGAAAATTCCGGTTGATATACCCCGGCATTCGCAATATTCATCAACATACTGACAGTAGAAAATGCCTGCTCATTGGTTATATTTGAAATATTAATCCAAGGTTGGATCAATAATTCAAAATCGGAATCTGTGGTATTTGCAAAGGTTTCTTGAGGAATTGACTGACTGATTCTCTCCAAATCTACACGCATTTGATCCGTAATATATAAGGCTTGAATATCGGCTGGATCAGCAATCCCCCCATTTTGTAGCGCAAGTGCCTGTAATATTTTTGCCAACCGCATAGCGACCTTCACTGTGCTATCACTGGCATCCAGAGACTTAGCTGATGTACCGGAAATTCCGGAGGCAATGTCCAAAATAGTCAAACGAGGCAATTGTGAAGTACTTACCTTGGCAATTTTATTTAGGTCTAGCGTTCCCAAATTAATTTGCTTATCTTTTTCCCCCTTCAGGAAGAAAGTAATTTTGTCACCGACTTTACATGCCCCAGTTGCTGCCCCATCTTTCAAATCTAAAGTGGTTACAAAGCTATTTTTAGTATCACTACTACAAGTAAAATTTAATCCATTTAATGGATAATCCAAGGCAAATCCAAGACATCCACTAGCACCTATCGTACACGTTCCATTCGTTGTACTACCTTCATAAACTTCAGGAATAACATTGGCACTTTCACCACCACACCCCGTTAAAGCTGCCATCAATGTGGTGAGGGCAAAAGGGAGTAAATATTTATTTTTCATCCGAGTTCTCTTCTTATATCCTTAGCGAATTGCTATTAATTTTAATTGACCCTGATTGGTGAGTGCTTTGTTTTCTAGATCTATCGCACTGGCTAAAGGAGTCAACAACATATATCGGCTTTGAGAAGGAATATGAATGATTCCTTCAATTTTTTCATGGCTAGTAAATGACTCGGCAGTTTCATGATTTTTAAAGCCTCCTGCTCCCTCAAGTACACATCCATTGGTATCTAGAAAAACCACAAATGGCCAATAAAAGGTCGGATTCTGTTGTCGCGAAGCATACGAGTTAATCTGCACATTCTGAATTGCATTGGAAATCTTCACAATTTCAAAATCAAAATGCTCTTTTAATGGTGCACGTGGCCAGACATTGACTTCCTTATCCAGACTGACTGTTTTCGCATTTTTAATTTTTTTGTACTGAATACATTGTTGACCTAAACTATTCACGGCATCAGCCTGGGAAACCCGGTAATAAGTCGATGACAAGATAATAGGACCACTATCCTGTTTTTGATTCTTTTTAAAAAATGATTGCAGTAGGGATTTACTCAGCCCTTTTTCACGCTCGACCATTTGTAAGCGTGTCGCTCCATGTTTGGTATCAATGATGCCTTCAGGCATAGCATAAAAACGTTTTTTCCCTTCCAGATTAAATTCCTTGTCTTCCAGGTATTCATTTTTTATATATTGCGTACCATCAACCGTGACATAGTTTTCTGCATCTTTAGCTTCTTTCAGTTCTTTAGGCGTACTGGTAGCGAGAGGTACGATTTCTTCCACCTTTTTAGGCAGGGGTTGAGGCTGCGCTAAAACTTTTTGCTTTTTCTCAGTTTCAGGTTTTACATAGGTCGCTTGCGTTATTTTAGCGGTATTCACTTGGGTAGAAGCTTTTTTTGTAGGGCTTTGGACTGCTACTTTATTTTTCACCGGTAATTGCGATAATGGTGTAGTTTGAGTTGCAATAACCTTGATGTCTGGCTGATTATTGGCGGAATGAGTGACCGAGTGAGTTTCTTGAACTCTCACCTCTACTGAGGAAGATTTACTTCCTTCAGTTTCTTTATTTTTGGGCGCAGATTTTTGTTGCACGACCATAAGCCTACCATCTGGCCCAATAATGGTGTAAAACTCTCCCGCATGAGAAAAAGATACCTGCACCACACATAGCGTAAGTATCGATTTCACACATAAATTCCCTTTCATTATTTTCAATTTCTCTACCATCGTGTTCTATAGTTCAAGCCTAAAATTGTGACTTTGGTATTCGTTTTAACATTTAAACCTGCATATGGATTTAGTAGAATATTATTCACACCCGTTTGGTTTGCTAAACTACTGGTATTTGCTGGAATGTTATCTTTACTGCGTAAGAAACCAATCGATAAATCCAGATCGGTATCTGCATCGAAACGATAACCTACCCCCAAGCCAAACAATTGTGCATTGTTAATCGGCACCATTGTATTTCGCTTATTATCAGGAATTGCACTAGTACGCGGTTCATATCCGGCACGTAATTTCAGACGATCTGTTGCAGAATATTCCAGACCTATCCCATAATTCCAAGGTGAAGTAAATTCCAGTGGAAGTGCCAGAGAAGAATCACCAATATTTTCAGAAAGTAATTTGGCAATTTTTAATGCTGAAATTTGTCGGTCAAATTCAAATTTAAACTTGTCCCACGCTTTATAATCTGTCCAGCCCACATCAAAATTGACTTGTAAATCAGGTAAAAGCTTATATTTTATTCCTGCTTGAAAATGGGCTGGATATTCAAAATCCATTGAAACCAGACCTGACTCACTTGCAGGAATATTATTAGGAAACCCCAAAATTGCCGCAAGAATTTGACCTGTAGGAGATGACATTAAACCATTGATCAGCTCACGTGGTGCCTTTGCGTTATCAATGTGATATTTACCTTTCAAACGCATTTTTGCCGCACTTTGATATACCATACCAAAGCTAAAATCCTCAGTCGGTTCCCACAATACGCCCAGGTTATAACTTGGGCTAAGTGATTGTTCCAGAGCAAGCTGCATTTGCCCGAACCTGCCAAATGGGTTCATACCTTCTTGGGCATTACATATACCTAACAACAGAATGTCAGTAATAATGTCCGAGTTTTCTTTAAAAGGTGTACAAACGACTTCATCAATCATTCGTAACATACCAATTAATTCATTGGGAAAACGCAAATCCGTTTTTAAACCAATGGCTTGATATGACATACCTATAGAAGCACCCACGGATAACTCATCATTCACTTGATAGGCAATAGATGGAGATAAATAGGTAATCCTTTCTAGAGCAACCTGTTGCCCCATGTAATTCGCAGGATTACCATTTTCCGCACCAAAACCGGCAACCAAAGGTGCATACATTGCAGTTGCAAAAGTTGTTTTTGAACCTGGTGGATTGTAAGCAATGCCTGCTGTAGGTGCAGCCATGGGTAGACCTTCACCAAGATCCACCATTTTTTTTAATACTGGGACGTATAGACTGACGTATTCAACATCCCCATTCACTGTGCCTTTAAAGTCTGTACATAAATCGGAAGAAATCTCTGGCCCGTCATTACACACCATCGGGTCATCTGAATAGCCAAATACGTTATAACCAGCAGGAACAGAAAATTCCCGTTGAATATCAAAATTAGCAAGAATCCCCTGCACATCGGTTTGCAAACCTTCAATTTTGGTCAAGGCTGCAGGGTTAAAATGAATTGCACTAATACCAGGAGGATCTGCAGTAACCGCATTTCCCATACTCAATGATCTGACATCAACAGATAAGTTAGTACCTAATTGAGCGAAAGTTGCACTTGAACAGCCCGAAACGATAATTGCTGCAGCTAACGGGCGAAGTCGAATCTTATACATACGACTACCCTCTTAGCGTAGTTTCTTACCGAAACCTAAAATATCCAGTGGGAATGACAAACCTAAAGATACATCTGGCGCATCTTCTGTCAGGCCTATACCCACAGTCCCATTGACAATAGTTTCAGGTGAAACACGAACACCCAATGAAATTGCTAAAGTGGAGCTGGTCTGGTCAGCTGGTGAATAACTCTCACCCGAAGTATAAGTAAATTCTGAACCGGTATTAAAACTTTGCTGATATGACATCGTCATAGACACATCATAGTTAAATGAATAGGCAAAACCTAAAGCAAAACCTCCACTGATCCCAGGTTGAAACTCATCCAGTACTCGTAAACCACGACGTTGATTTAAACCCGTTTCTTTAAAGCCATAATTGGCAGATACGGAAGCAAACAATACCACTGGATCGATATATTTACGCGTACTTGCACCAATCCCAGCAGAGTAATAACCTTTACCAGTTGCTAGATCATTAGTCGCATTAATTTCATAAGGACTATCACCAGTTTTAGTAGAAATATTACCGAATAAGATCAGGGGTAGTCTGCCAGCTTTTAGAGGGAAAGGCTCCCAACGCGTACCAAAAGAAATATCACCTAGACCTGCTGTAGAAGTATCTTTTAATAAATCTGTTTTAGCGACTAAAGGTACTGAAGCCGTAAAGGTTAAATTATCTAGAATGCCATACTGCGCAGTAAATGTATTGGTAACAGAGTGAGTCGCATTTTCTTGAACACGGAGTTGATACAGTTGTCCACTCGCCATTTCAGCATCAATCTGTGTATCACGATAATAGGTATAATCAATATCGTAATAAGATGAAATCTCACCTTTTTTAATTAAAGAATATTGTCTTTCATTTGAGGTAAAGACTTCTTGTAAGTTAGCTTCTTTACTTGCATCCCCTTCTTGCTGCTGTAAAGCAGAAGAAGCTTGCTCATTTGCATTAACAGGTTGTGGCTGTGCCGCTGGAGCACTATCGGCAGATGAGGTTGCTGCTGGCTCGTCAACCTGTTCATCAACCACTTCATATTCACCGAGTGCTGATTCTTCCACTTGAACATTTGCGGTTACTTCAGGTTGTACATTTGCAGACTGTGATGCTGTAGATTGAACTTCTGTTTCCTGCTGATCTACAACCTCGTATTCTCCGAGTGCCGGTTCTTCAGCTGCATATACCACCCCTATTGCCATTTGAACACTCAAAGCCAATAAAGTTTTGTTCATCCATTTACGATTCATATTCCATCCCACCATTTTTATTTTTTTAATCTACTTACTTTTATACTTTATTTACTTTTGTAATAAAGACGTAAAAAATTATATGTCGATTCCCCAAATTTTTCCGAGTCTTCATTTAAATTCTTGTCTAAACGAATCGTTGATGCCTTATCGGCAATTTTATCCATATAGAACTGCGGATATTGCATGTTAACGAAAGCATAGCGATTAACGGTTGCATCTTCGACATGTCGTAAGTCTGTATCCTGAAGTGCTAATAAACTTTTTCTCTTTTCAGGTGCGACATTAATTAAAAATAGGGTGTTGTTTTCCCAGATATCTTTGAAACGTGTTTCATCGAAACTAATATTACCCACTGCAGGATCAGCTACATAAACACGGCCATTCTTGTATGCTTTAAACACCACAAAATGTTTAAATCCTGCATAAGAAATTGGCACAATGGCTGGTTGTCCCTGTTTCACTAAATCGGAAAATTCGCCTTTATATCCCCCGCTTTCGAAACCGATTGCTCCGACAAAGCGTTTCATATCAAGTAAGGAAAAACTACGTCGCTCAACGATTTTCTCGGTCTCACCAAATTTAAGCAAACCATTCATAACTTGTTGTTCTGTCATAGTTACACCAACATCAACATAACCATTTAACAAGGTCGTTAATGCTGCTGATCCACAGCTATAGTCATAAGCTTGACGTACAATACCCCTAAATTGATCTTCTACAGCAGGTTTAATGAGGACTGCTTCTCTATGCATTCGAGTGAATGAATCTTGGCGAGAGTCTAAGGTTTCAGTGTAATACACAGCTTCCGCTGGCTTTTTTTTAATTTCAAAGGCTTCTTTGGCAGCGTAATACATCAATGCCGAGCCTAACGCGATCTCTAACATATCTTCTGACTTTTCTAGTTATCGGCATGACGTGCCTTTGCTCATTATTTTTCTAGAGTTATTACTCTACATCCATGTAAAAAGGAAGATAACCTTTTTTATAAAAAAAAACAGCTTTTTTTTAGTTTATTTGAAAAATTTAACATTATTTTTGTAAAAAAAAGCGCGTGTAAACACGCGCTTTTTGACACGGAAACTTAGTGACCGCGAATTGTAATGATCGCGCCTGGTACATATTGACCTTGCGCTGGGCTGAAGTAAGTTTGCATACCTTGAACTTCTACATCACCGATAGAAGCAGCAGTCTTGCTACCCAAATGAATGGCTTTAACGTAATTATCGTGCGCGCCACTTGTGCTCACAATACGTACATAACCTTTATTAGCACCTTCTTCACCAAACACACTGATAGATTGATTAAGTGTTAAATTTGTAGAGTTTGCATCTGCAACCTTGATGCTCTCAACAAAAATTTCACCGGCTGCACGCGTTGCAGTTTTGGTTGAGTTATCCAAGATACCCAAATTTGTGATCTCTAAACCACCAACCATAGTTGTATTCAACTTAATCATTGCGCCTTGCGGTGCAGCACCTAATTGGATGTTTGCAGCCATTTGACCAGTTTTTACAGAAAGACCTGATAGAATCGCGTTTTCAGTGCCGGTACCACCACGGCGGATATTTGCTGCACCAGCAGCTGGAGCAGCAGCCGATCCAACTACACCAATCTCGCCGATGTTAATATCTAGGCCTGATACTTGTGCAGCGATGTTGATGAATGGATTGCCGCCACCTGCATCTGAGTCAATTGTTAAGTCTGCCAAGTTACGGCTAGCAAGTAAATAAGCACCGCTATTATCGTAGTTTGCACCAATTACAATACCATTAGTTGCAGTAGCACCAGTCCCATTTCCTTTAATATAAATTGCACCAGCTGCACCAGTACCACCAAAACCAGGTTGACCTGCTGTTCCAGCTGCAGCTAAACCATCGTTATCGTGAATGAATAATTTTTCGATTTCGATTTTTGAAATACCGATCCCAATGCTTAAACCATCTTGACCAGTAGTAGCACCCAATGAAGTATCATCCATTGCTTGCATTGCCATCGCATTTGCGCTGATTGCTAATGAAGAAACTAAAGCAAGTTTAGTAAATTTTTTCATTTCGTACTCTCCCAAGAGTATTATTTTTTTGATTGTTAACTACTCGATTTCACTAATTGTTTTTTATTTTTTGACAATAGTGAGGCTTTCCTTGAGCAGCTGGTTTGCCCTAGCTAAGTTATCTCTGTGTCATTTTTTGTTCAACTGCTGTTGGTCGCAATCTGCATGTTACCGATAAACGGTATTTACAGTTTTTATGCATCAACAATGTTATAGAATAGACCATCTATGTATCGAATTTATTAAGTCACGTCGTATGAATGAGCCTGTTTTTTTTCAAAAATTGCTAACCAAGCAACAGCTTAATCCTACTGAAATTCTTTTATGCTTATCGCATCTTAACCATGTGGTTTACTTAAAAAATGTAAAGCAACCTGTCATTGCAATTTTGGCTTCTGAATATATGCTGATGCAAAATAACAAAATTCAGAAATTTACCAGAACATCGTTAAACAAATATCAACAAAAAAATGAACCAATTGATTTCAATCAATTTTTTAAGCAGGATTTGCAAAATCACACCTCCGATTTCAATGGTGGTTTAATCGGTTTTATCAGTTATGATGAAGCTGCCCAACAACACGTCAATATTCAATCCAAGAACCAGCCCTCTTTATTTTTAGGCATTTATTGCAGCTATATTAAACTGACCGATCAAGGCTGGACCTTTTTTAGTCATGAACATGAGGCTGAAGCGATCTTTCAGGTACTTCAAAATGCCTTGCAAAACAAAAACAAGCCAAGTAAAGAAAATCAAAATTTCACCCTCACTCGACCTTGTACCGCACGCTGGACTAAAAAACAGTATGTGAATGCCTTTAATCAGATTCAAGATTACATTCGGGCAGGTGACTGTTATCAAATTAATTTAACTCAAGAATTTACAACCAAAGCACAAGGTTTGTTGTTAGATACAGCAGAAGCGTTTTGGCAATTGACTGATGCACCTTATTCAGGTTATCTCAAAATCAATGATTTTGAATTATTAAGCTGCTCTCCCGAACTGTTTATCAAGTTTGAAGCAAATCGGAAAATCACCACAAAACCGATTAAAGGCACTATGCCCAGATATTCAGATGTTGCGCAAGATGAGCAATCCAAGCAAAGCTTAATTCACTCTAAAAAAGACCAAGCCGAAAATGTAATGATTGTTGATTTACTGCGTAATGATTTGAGCGTATACGCTGAAACAGGCTCTGTTAAAACACCAAAACTTTTTGAAATTGAGTCATTTAATCAAGTTCATCATATGGTGAGTGAAGTCACTGCTAGATTAAGGCAAGATATCAATCCTTTTCACGTTCTGATGTCAGCTCTTCCGGGCGGTTCAATCACAGGCGCTCCCAAAATTCGTGCCATGCAAATTATAGAGGAACTTGAAGGTGCTCCACGTGGTGCCTACTGTGGTTCGATGGGGTATTTTAATTTTGATGGTACAGGTTCATGGAATATTTTGATTCGCTCAATTCAAAAATATCAGAATGATATTTCTGTTTGGGCTGGCGGAGGGATCACCATTGCATCAGATTGCGATGCCGAATATCAGGAATGTTTTGATAAAGTGTCTGCCATGCTGGATTTGCTTAATACCTGGTATAAGCCAAATCAACAAAAAAGCGATTCCTGAGAATCGCTTTTTTGACTTCAAATCCCTCCTCCCTTTATAAAAGGTGAGGAGCACTGCTCCGCAAGGGAGGTGTTTAATTAAGCTAAAATATCATTTCTCAAGGTATCGACTAAACGCTGGTTTTGCTCGTCGGTACCAATGGTAATACGCAGGAACTGGTTGATACGGGGCTTATTAAAATAACGTACGATAATGCCACGTTCGCGCAATTCAGCAGCAAGCTCAGCTGCATCTCTACTCGCTAATGACGCAAAAATAAAGTTTGCACTCGATGGCAAAACTTTAAAGCCAAGCTCAGCCAATTGGGCAACCAACTTTTCACGGCTTGCAATCACTTTCTCATTTTGCGCTTCGAAGTATTCTTGATCTTCAAAAGATGCTACAGCTGCTGCAATCGCAAAACGATCGATCGGATAAGAGTTAAAACTGTTCTTCACCGCTTCAAGGGCAGCGATGAGATGTGGCTGTGCAATGGCAAAACCGACACGTAATCCCGCCAGTGAACGAGACTTAGATGTAGTTTGGCAAACCACCAAGTTATCGTATTTCTCAACCAGTTTTACCGCCGATTCAGCACCGAAATCCACATAAGCTTCATCAATGACGACCACTGAATCTGGATTGGCCTGAAGCACATCTTCAATGGCTGACAAACCCAGTGCGATACTGGTCGGCGCATTCGGATTGGTAATAATAATCCCGCCATTGGCTTGTTTATAATCATCCACCACAATTTCAAAATCATCATTCAATGGCAAAACTTTGGTTTTTACCCCAAAGAACTGACTGTAAACCGGATAAAAACTATAGGTAATGTCCGGATAAAGCACTGGCAACTCTTGGACAAAAAATGCTTTAAAAATATGTGCCAAGACTTCATCAGAACCATTGCCCACAAAGACATTTTCAACAGCAACTTTTTGTTGTTTAGCAATCGCCTGTTTTAGCTCGGAAGCATCTGGATCAGGATATAAACGTAATACATCTGCTGAATTGGCCAATACCGCTTGAACCGCTTCGACCACTTTTGGTGATGGCGGATAGGGATTTTCATTGGTATTGAGTTTTAATAAGTTTTGGATTTTGGGTTGTTCACCGGGTACGTAAGGTTCGAGTTCACGTACTTCAGGACTCCAAAAACGCATTTTTTCAGTGGTCATGGTCGACATTTTATTTTCTCTTATTTCCCTCTCCTAACCTCTCTTGCGCTTTGCTTTAAAGCAATCTTTAAAGCTCACTCAGGGAGCGGAATCTACACCTCATGAAGATAGAATCAAACGTCAAAGTCATTCTCATCATATGAGTTCCCCTCTCCTTTCAGGAGAGGGTTAGGGAGAGGTTTATAATTTTAGAAAACCAGATTTTTTCTATCTAGCCTATGATTCATTACTGATAACGATAACGTGCTGCACGTGCATGGGCATCCAGGTTTTCCTGTTGCGCCAAGATATCGGCTGTTTTCGCTAAAGTTTTCACGCCTTCTTGCGAACACATGATCAGGCTGGAACGCTTCTGGAAATCATACACCCCGAGTGGTGATGAAAAACGCGCTGTGCCCGATGTTGGTAATACGTGGTTAGGACCGGCACAGTAATCACCAATCGCTTCAGGCGTATAACGTCCCATGAAGATGGCACCGGCATGGCGAATATTTTCCGACATTTTCTCAGCTTCATCCAGGCAAAGCTCTAAATGTTCTGGCGCGACCTGATTGATGAGGTCAATCGCTTCCTGACGATCTTTCACCAAAACCAATGCCCCACGGTTAGCAATTGAAGTACGAGCAATTTCAGCTTTTGGCAAAGCCGCCAAATGTTCTTCAATCGCCTGTTCAACGTCGTTTAAAAGCTGCTCATCTGGGGTGATAAAAATCGCTTGTGCAACTGTATCATGCTCAGCTTGTGACAATAAATCCATTGCCAGCCATTTCGCGTTATTCTGACCTTCTGCATATACCAAAATTTCGGATGGTCCTGCAATCATGTCAATACCGACTTGACCAAATACCGCACGTTTAGCTGCTGCTACGAAACGGTTACCAGGACCAGTAATTTTATCGACAGAAGGAATGGTTTCCGTACCATAAGCTAATGCGGCAACTGCTTGCGCACCCCCAATGGTAAATACACGGTGCACACCAGCCAAATATGCCGAGGCCAATACCAATGGATTTAACTCGCCATTCGGCGCTGGAACCACCATGATAATTTCAGGCACGCCTGCAACATGCGCAGGCACGGCATTCATCAAGACTGAAGACGGATACGATGCCAAACCACCCGGTACATAAATACCGACACGATCCAGCGGGGTAATTTTTTGCCCTAAGGTATTTCCCAAAGCATCAACATAGGTCCAACCATCCTGCTTTTGTGCTTGATGGAATTCACGAATACGGTTTGCAGCCAATTCTAATGCTTCACGAACTTCTGTAGTTAAACCTTCAAAAGCCGTTTTAAGTTGTTCTTGAGTGAGTTCTAGATCAGAAAATTGATGCGCTGGATGTCGATCGAACTGTTGAGTGAGTTTAAGAACATGAGCATCCCCATGCAGACGTACGTCAGCAATGATTTGGTCTACGGTTTTTAAAAGTTCAGGATCACTAACTGTCTCAAAAGCCAACAAGTCCGCAAAGGCCTGTTTAAAGCTTTGATCTTGAGTCGATAAACGTCGCATCAATTTACCCACAAGGTTTAATAGGAAAACTTTAGTTTACCTTGTTTCCCAGACTTTGTGGGTATCTATCACGCATCTATTCACATAGTTTTATAGGAAATTACTTTGTGAATCATCGAATAAATCCGGGGCTTAACCCATTATGATAAAAATGGGCATAAAAAAACCGCCACAGGATGACGGTTTTTCAAATGAGCATGCAGCGCTGCTTATTTTTTGCTTTCGCGTTCTTCCACTGCTTTTTCAAGCTGTGCCAAAATCGGATTAAGCAGTGCTTGTTTACGTTTAAAGCTGGCTTTATTTACAATCAAACGTGAAGATACTTTGCAGATTTCTTCCAAAGGCTCTAAACCATTGGCACGTAGCGTATTACCCGTATCTACGACATCAACAATATAATCACCTAAACCAACCAGTGGCGCAAGTTCCATCGAACCGTAAAGCTTGATGACATCAACTTGCTCGCCCAGGCTGGCATAGTATTGACGTGTAAGATTCACATATTTAGTGGCAATTTTTAAACGGCCTTTCGGACGAACCATACCGACTTTACCCGCTGTCATGAGTTTGCAGTTGGCAATTTTCAGGTCTAATGGTTCATATACATTTTGTGCGCCATGTTCCATCAGCACATCTTTACCTGCAACACCCAAATCCGCTGCACCATTTTCCACATAAGTCGGTACATCAGAGGCACGTAAAATTAAAATACGTACTTGTTTATGTGTGGTTGGGAAAATTAATTTACGGGATTTATCCGGATCTTCCAGTAAATTAATTCCTGCTGTTTCTAGCAGAGGTAAAGTTTCTTTTAAAATACGTCCCTTACTTAATGCTAAAGTTAAACCATGATCAAAATTACCCATAACGTCAAAGTTTGGATCATCGTTTCTCATATCGCTCATTAACTTACTCGCTTAATTTGGGCACCTAAACCTTGTAACTTCGCTTCAACATCTTCATAACCGCGGTCAATATGATAAATACGGTCAATCAGGGTTTCACCTTCGGCAGCCAATGCAGCCAGAACCAAAGAGAAAGAAGCACGTAAATCTGTCGCCATTACAGGAGCAGCTGAAAGTTTTTCCACACCTGTAACCACTGCATCGTTACCTTCAACCTGAATATTTGCGCCCATACGTGCCAATTCAGGTACATGCATAAAACGGTTTTCAAAAATCGTTTCAGAAATTGTAGCAAAGCCACGAGCAATCGCGTTGACAGCCATAAGCTGAGCTTGCATATCAGTTGGGAATTCTGGATGTGGCAGGGTCTGGAAACTAACAGCTTTTGGACGTTTACCCATCATATCGAGTTCAATCCAGTCATCACCACGGGTCACTTCCGCACCCATTTCTTCAAACTTATCCAAAACGGCTTCAAGTAATGCCGGATCGGTATGGGTCGTTTTTACTTTACCACCAGTAATTGCCGCGGCAGCCAAATATGAACCTGTTTCAATACGGTCGGCAACTACAGCATATTCACAGCCATGTAAATGCTCAACACCGGTAACCACTAAAGTATCAGTATCCAAACCTTCAATTTTCGCACCCATTTTAATCAGCATTTTTGCCAGATCGGTGATTTCAGGTTCACGGGCTGCATTACGGATAGTCGTGACACCATCGGCCAATACGGCTGCCATCAGAATATTTTCAGTACCGCCCACAGTCACCATATCAAAGACCACTTCGCCACCTTTAAGACGACCATCGACTTTGGCATTGACATAACCGGCTTCAACTTCAATTTCAGCACCCAAAGCTTCTAATGCTTTAAGGTGTTGATCGACTGGGCGTGAACCAATGGCACATCCACCAGGAAGAGATACTTTTGCACTACCATAGCGCGCCAATAACGGACCAAGCACCAAAATAGAAGCACGCATGGTTTTGACCAGTTCATATGGGGCAAACTGATTATCTAATGTAGACGTATCTGCTTTAACGGTATCGCCTTCATAAGAAATTTGAACACCCAAACCAGCAATCAGTTTTACCAACGTGTTCACATCCTTAAGATTTGGAACATTGGTTAATGTGGTGGGAGTTTCAGGGAGAATCATTGCAGCAAGTAATGGAAGTGCTGCATTTTTTGCACCAGAAATACGCACTTCACCTTCGAGCTTAACACCGCCCTGAATTAAAAATTTATCCATCTAGTTCTAAGCTCCGAATAAGCTTGCTTTACGCCATTCTTCTTTGGTCATTGCACGAATAGTTACTGCATGTACTTCACCGCTGGCAATATATGAATTTAACGGAGCATAAACTGTCTGTTGGCGTGCCACCGGACGTTTGCCTTCAAATTGTTCATCTACAATGCGAAGATCAAATTTCCCGCCTTGCCCACTAACTGCAACTTCAGCCTCTGGAAAAGCAGCTTTTAAAATTTCAGTGAGCTGTTCACTATTCATCACAAAGACCTCTTATAGGACCAACGGTGTAAAAACCTGCCATTTTACTATAAATATGAAAAATAAATCATTAAGCTATAACATTTAATATATAAAAAAAGAGGTCATAAAAAACCTCTTTTTGTTCAGCAACTAAACTATGCCATTAAAGATGGGGATGCAACCTGCATTTTCCTATGCTTATGCAACTGTCTTTTAAGTTTTTCTGTTAATTTTTTTATTGATGTATACATATCATCAGCTGTTGCCTGTGCAAACAATTCTGCCCCCGGTACACGAATAATTGCTTCTGCAATATGATTTAAACTTCCTTTTCTTGATCGTTTATCTACTTGATGATCTTTGCTCAATTTCACCTGCATACTATTGACCTGATCTAAATGTTTGGTCATTTCAGCAAATTTTAAACGAATATTATCTTCAATTGCAGGGGTGATAGTTAAGTGATGACCACGAATTGTTATTTGCATAATTCTATCCCTCACCTTCTTTAGGATTAGTTAAAGTCATAGCCGAAATGATCTGCTGAAAGAACTCAGAATTCTGCAATTCACAATTTAAATCATTTCAACCACGCCTTTAAAAGAAAAAAAGATTCATTATGTTGTCATAATGAATCCCTAGAATAATCAGATTTTTAAAATTAGATCAAGACTTTTCGTTCAGAAGATGAAGGAATATGTAACGACTCTCGATATTTAGCGACAGTTCGACGTGCCACATCAATGCCATCTTGTTTTAACAAATTGGCAATAATATTGTCAGATAAAGGCTTGCGTGGATTTTCTTCGGAAATTAACTTTTTAATTTTTGCCCGAATCGCAATTGAAGATGCCTCCCCACCTGAAGTCGTTGCCACATGACTGGAAAAAAAATATTTCAGTTCAAACAGGCCGCGCGGAGTTAGCATGAATTTATTGGTCGTCACCCGAGAAACTGTAGATTCATGCAATTCCACCTCTTCCGCAATATCGCGCAATACTAAAGGTTTCATCCCTTCAGCACCTATTTCCAAAAATCTTTTTTGATGTTCCACGATACAGGTGGCCACTTTTAATAAGGTTTTATGACGCTCATCGACACTTTTAATAAAATTTTTGGCATCCAGCATTTGATTGCGTAAATATTGATTATCGTTACTTTGATCTGCACGTTTGATCATACTAGCATAAAAAGAGTTGATCCTTAATTTAGGCATAACATCCTGATTTAACTGCACTTGCCAATGATCATTCTTTTTCATGACCACCACATCGGGAATCTGATAATCAGAGTCCTTTTCTTCAAACTCCATTCCCGGATAAGCTTTTAAGGTCTTTAACAAGTCAACTGCACATTTCAATTGTTCAGGATTCAAACCCGTTTGTTTGATCAATTTTGGCAATTCATTCGAAATCAATAATTCATAATGATTTAGTAAAGTTATCGCTTCATGACGATAAGCTTGATGGGCAGGCAAGCTTTCCAATTGTACCAATAAACATTCTGCCAGATTACGTGATGCTACACCTGGAGGATCCAGATGTTGAATATGTTTTAAGACAACAAGGACTTCATCATCTTCCACTTCATCCTCATAATCCATAGTTTCCAATAAATGCTGCACAGATGCCGTGATTTCAGCAATTTCAGCATCTAAAAAACCTTTTTCATCTAAAGAATCAACAATACAATGCGCAATCAAGCGATCTACATCAGAAAAATGCAACAAATTGATTTGTTCAAGTATGTGTTCTTTTAGACCAAGATGTCCCTGACGGTTATCTTCACGCTCTTCATATTCAGGGGAACCAAGACTCGTCGGTTGATGGGTATAGACATCATCCCAATCAGTATCGACAGGTAAATCATCAGGAAGATGGTTTGCATTCAGCTCATTCGTTAAATCTTTATTATCGCGTTCCTGATCTTGTAAGGTGGATAAACTTTCAATCGAAGATTGCTCTTCAACCTTCTCTAGTAAGGGGTTACTATCAAGTTGAATCTGAATTTCTTGCTCTAATTCAAGACTAGAAAGTTGAAGCAAACGAATGGCTTGTTGTAACTGCGGTGTCAGTGACAAGGAGTTTGCAACTTTTAATCCAACCGATAACTTCATATTACCCTACTCTTTTTAACTGCTATTTATGAAAACACATCTTGTAAGCAATTTTTGTGCCGTTTTAATTTTTATATCATAGATACACATAAAAAATATACAAATTTAAAATTTTTTAATTATATTTTCGATAAAATACTCACGAAATATTAATAAATATTTTTATAAATTAATAACTTACTCAAAAGATAAAATCTAATTATCTAAATAGCAGAAAAATCAATTCCGTTAAAGAATCTAATTTCATTCATCATCAAATAATAATTTTAAGGTTTTAATAATCTAGGCAAAAAAAAAGCCCCTGCACTTGGCAGGGGCTTTTTAGGAATAATGAGCTGGCGATGACTTACTCTCACATGGGTAATCCCACACTACCATCAGCGCTAAGAGGTTTCACTTCTGAGTTCGGGAAGGGATCAGGTGGTTCACTCTTGCTATGGTCGCCAGCACAACTGTTTATGACTTTGCGTTTGGTCTTATTTAGATGCCAATGCTTGGTCAAATAGAATTCA
>NZ_NEGD01000024.1:0-26989 GCF_002135245.1 Acinetobacter sp. ANC 4218
GGGTCAGGGCCTGACGTAGGGCCGCATAGTCACCACCGCCGGTAATATCATCAATGGCAAACTGACGGTAATCGCGTTTTCGTGCACCGCCCGAATCAAACACCACACAGGAAGCAATGGTGGCTTCGCCCATGGTATGTGAGATATCAAAACATTCAATCCGGTCAATCGGACGTCCCACCACCTGTTCCAGCTGATGAAAGCGTTCATTCAGTTCAAAATGATTGGCCAGCTGGCCTTTAATGGCGTGCTGCACATTCATATTGGCCAGTTCCAGCCATTCGGCCCGGGTTTCACGAACATTGTGCTTAATCTGGACTTTCTTGCCGAATTCCTGTTGCAAGGCCTGTTCCAGCTCTTTGCGGTCCGGAAGCTCGACATTGATAATCAGCTCGGCAGGAACTTCATCGGCCACCTGAAAATAGAAGTTCGCCATGAAGTCGGAGAGCATTTGCCCCAGATCATCACCCAGCATATCCGGGAAATAGCTTTTACCACCCAGCATTTTACCATTGCGCACATGCATGATCTGCACACAGGTCACTCCGGCATGATAGGCAATCGCCAGAATATCGGCTTCACCTTTGAGTTTATAAATCGCCTGTTGCGATTGCACATCGCGCAGCAGTGCCATACGATCACGATAAAATACCGCTTTTTCAAATTCGAGCTTTTCAGCGGCTTCTTCCATTTTCTGAATCAATTCCTGATTCAATTCTTTGGTATCACCCTGTAAAAAGCGAATCGAGTTGTCTACATCATTTTTATATTCTTCAGGGCTAATTAAACCGACACAGGGCGCGCTACAGCGTTTAATCTGGTACTGCAAACACGGACGTTTACGCTGGGAGAAATAGCTGTTTTCACACTGCCGTACATTAAACAGTTTTTGCAGCACCACTAGGGTATCCCGGGCATTATAGGCACTCGGATACGGTCCAAAAAACTTGCCGAGCTGATGTTTACCCTTGCCGCGACCGGCCGCAATACGCGGATAAGGCTTGTCACTGGACACAAAAATATAGACATAGGATTTGTCATCGCGCAGCATAATGTTATATGGCGGACGATGCAGCTTGATCAGGTTTTGTTCCAGCAATAAAGCTTCGGTTTCCGAGCGAACTACCAGCGTTTCAATATCATAAATACGCGCCACCAAAGCCTGCGTTTTCGGATGTTCGATGGTTTTGACAAAATAGCTGGACACACGGTTTTTCAGATTTTTGGCCTTGCCGACATACAGCAGTTCGCCATCCTGACCCAACATACGGTACACGCCCGGTAAAGTGGTCATATGGGCCAGAATCTTTTCAATATGTTCTCGTGCGTTTTCGTTCACATTCAGCCTGATTTAAATTGCATAAACTTTGCTACATGATGTGATGGTTTTCATGCCATTTTCAAGCGAATCGCCTGTTTTTATCGCGATCATACAAAGTTCCAGCAATCACCTGATTGCTAAAAGCTATAAGTAAATTGCGCGTATTTTGCTATGCTCAGGCCATCTGAACAATTTGGATCAAACTGAATGACGACTCCCAATCACGCCATGCATATTGTCAAACCAGACACTGCAACGCATAGCACATCTGAGAAAGATAAACTGATTGGCAAGCCGCGTTTTCATTTTGAACCGCTTGAAGTCATGCAGCTCTTGAAGCAGCGCATTATTGGACAGGATGCTGCCCTGCAAGAAATTGAAAAAATGCTGCACGTGGTCAAAGCTGATTTTTCCAGTCCCGAGCGTCCCTTGTCCGTGACCTTGATGCTCGGCCCGACCGGTGTCGGTAAAACTGAAACGGTACGCCTGATTGCCGAAGCAATTTACGGCCGTCCTGATGCCTTTTGCCGCATCGATATGAACACTCTGGCACAAGAACACTATGCGGCAGCCATTACTGGTGCACCTCCGGGCTATGTCGGCTCCAAAGAAGGTCATAGCCTGTTTGATGAAACCGCCATTGCAGGCAGTCATACCCGCCCGGGGATTGTGCTGTTTGATGAGCTGGAGAAAGCCTCCACAGAAGTCATTCGCGGTTTAATGAATGTACTGGATACCGGAAAGCTGACCCTCACTTCAGGCACCAAAACCATCGACTTTCGTAACTGTATGATTTTTATGACCAGTAATGTCGGGGCACAGGCAGCACAGCAATATCTGGATAAACTGAATTTCTTACCGAAAAAAATGCAGAATCTATGTCTGAAAAAAATACCGACCCAAACCATTATTGAAAAAGTGATGTTTAAGAAATTCGATCCAGAATTTCTCAACCGCATTGATCGCACTTTACATTACCAAGCGGTACAGGATGATGCCCTGCCGAAACTGGTGGACATTGAACTGCAAAAACTGAATCAGCGCCTGCAGCATCAAAAACGTCAGGTGGTTTTGACCGAAGCCGCCAAAGCATACTTTTATAAAGATCATGATATCCGTTTTGGTGCACGCCATTTGGCCCGCAAAATGCGCACTGAACTGGAACCGATTCTGGCGGTGTATTTTTTAAATTATCCGGAAAAAACACAGCTCACTTTAAGCTATGCAGATGGGCAATTGATCATTCAGCCCGAATAATCCTTGTTATCCTCATGCTTGTAGTCAAATACTCAAACAGGTATTTGACTACAAATATGTCACTTTTACTTCAGTTCCAAGCTCCCTCCGCTGCGCTTAAAATTGGGATCGATTGACTATTTTGACCAAAACAAGGCCATAAAAAACTTGAAATAGCACACTTGTACCCGCTATAAATAAGCACGACATTATTAGAAAATCTTAATCTAAACAAAAAGTTCATTACATTTTTAACAGTTACAGTAAAAATAGGGTTGCCAAGCCTCAGGATTTGTTGAAAAAAATTGATGACCCTAGCGTCACGGCTTGATACAACTTGTTATGTTCTTTTTGGATATAGTTATCGTAAGATTGGCGAAGCATAAATGTACGCAGGAAAAAAGGCGTACATGCTTCACAACATCAACTTAGAAGTCCTCCAAAATAAAGGAGATCAGGCATGATCCACGCTGGCAATGCCATTACCGTCCAAATGCTTTCGGACGGAATTGCAGAATTCCGCTTTGACTTACAAGGTGAGTCGGTCAACAAATTTAACCGTGCAACGATTGAAGATTTTAAAGCTGCCATTGACGCTGTAAAAGCAGATAGCACCATTAAAGGTTTAGTTGTTACTTCAGGTAAATCAACATTTATCGTTGGCGCAGACATCACTGAATTTGGTGAAAACTTCGCTCAAGGCGAACAAGCGATTGTGGATTGGGCTTTGCCTGTTCACGACATCTTCAATGCATTTGAAGATCTAGAGATTCCTAAAGTTGCTGCAATCAATGGTATGGCATTGGGTGGCGGCTTTGAAATGTGCCTGGTCTGTGACTACCGTGTCATGTCAGAAGCTGCTCAAGTCGGCCTTCCAGAAATCAAACTGGGCATCTACCCTGGTTTCGGTGGTACTGTTCGTTTAAGCCGTGTTATTGGTATCGACAATGCGGTTGAATGGATGGCAATGGCTGCGCCTAAAAAACCTGCTGCTGCCCTTAAAGATGGTGCTGTTGATGCGGTTGTGGCTGCTGACAAACTTACTGACGCTGCGATTGACCTGGTTAAACAAGCACTTGCTGGCCGTGTAGACTGGAAAGCAAAACGCCAAGAAAAATTAGACCCAATTAAATTGAACCCGCTTGAACAAATGATGGCGTTCAATACGGCGAAAGGTGCGGTACTTGCAAAAGCAAATCCTGCTCAATACCCTGCACCTAAACTTCTTCTTGACTCATTACAAGCAGGTGCAAGCCTTCCACGTAACGAAGCTTTAAAAGTAGAAGCTGAAGGTTTTGCCAAAGCAGCTGTGACTCCACAAGCTGGTGCGTTGATCGGTCTATTCATCAACGACCAGGTGGTGAAGAAAACCTCTAAAAAATATGAGAAAGGTGCTCATCCTGTAAACCAGGCTGCTGTACTTGGCGCGGGTATTATGGGCGGTGGTATTGCTTACCAAGCGGCAAGCAAAGGCACACCAATCATCATGAAAGACATTGGTAATCCACAACTTGCACTGGGTATGAAAGAAGCGAATGGCTTGTTAACAAAACAAGTTGAACGCAAGAAAATGAAACCTGCGCAAATGGGTGAAACCCTTGCTCGTATCCGTCCAACTTTAAGCTACGAAGAGTTTAAAGAAGTGGATATCGTGATTGAAGCGGTAACAGAAAACCCTAAAGTGAAGGGTATCGTACTGGCTGAAACTGAGAAAAATGTTCGTGAAAACACGATCATTGCGTCAAATACTTCTACGATTTCAATCACCCGTCTGGCTGAAAACCTGCAACGTCCTGAAAACTTCGTGGGTATGCACTTCTTCAACCCGGTGCACATGATGCCACTTGTAGAAGTCATCCGTGGTGAGAAAACTTCAGCTGAAGCGATTGCAACGACTGTGGTTCTTGCTCAGAAAATGGGTAAAACACCAATCGTGGTGAATGACTGCCCGGGCTTCCTAGTGAACCGCGTATTGTTCCCTTACTTCGGTGCGTTCGACCTTCTGCTTAAAGATGGTGCAGACTTCCAGCAAATCGATAAAGTGATGGAAAAATTCGGCTGGCCGATGGGTCCTGCTTACCTGATGGACGTTGTCGGTATCGACACAGGCGTTCACGGTGCAGAAGTCATGGCTGAAGGCTTCCCTGATCGTATGAAACCGGACTTCAAAGGTTCGATTCAAACCATGTACGAAGCAAAACGTTTGGGTCAAAAGAACGACGTGGGTTTCTACAAATATGAATTAGACCGTAAAGGCAAAAAAGCCAAAGTAGTTGATCCAACCGCTTACGAGCTGGTTGCATCTGTGGCAACTGCTGAAAAACGTGAATTCGATGCTCAGGAAATCATTGACCGTATGATGCTGACTTTCTGTAACGAAACGGTTCGTTGCCTAGAAGACAACATTGTAGCTACTGCATCTGAAGCAGATATGGCGATGATCATGGGTGTAGGTTTCCCTCCATTCCGCGGTGGTCCATGCCGTTACATCGACCAAACAGGTGTTGCTGAATACGTTGCACTTTGCGACAAATACGCTCACTTAGGTAAGGCTTATGAAGCGCCACAAATGTTGCGTGACATGGCTGCTAACAACAAAAAATTCTACGGTTAAGGAGCAACGTGAATGGCTACTTTAAATCCGCGTGACGTTGTCATCGTTGATGGTGTACGTTCAGCAATGGGTAAATCCAAAAACGGTATGTTCCGCAATGTACGTGCTGACAGCTTGTCTGCTGAATTGGTTCGTGCTTTGGTTGCCCGTAACCAGTTTGATGTCAACGAAGTTGAAGACCTGATCTGGGGCTGTGTCAACCAGACGCTTGAACAAGGCATGAACATTGCCCGTAACATTGGTTTATTGGCTGACTTGCCTAAAACTGTTGCAGGTCAAACCATTAACCGTCTTTGTGGTTCTTCAATGCAGGCAATCCATGCTGCAGCGGCACAAATTGCAACCAACCAGGGTGATATCTTCATCATCGGTGGTGTAGAGCACATGGGCCACGTTGGCATGATGCACGGCATCGACATCAACCCAGAAGCATCTAAACATTATGCAAAAGCGTCTAACATGATGGGCTTAACCGCTGAAATGTTGGGTCGCATGAACGGCATTACTCGTGAAGAACAGGATGCATTTGGTGTTGAATCTCACCGCCGCGCTTGGGCTGCAACACAAGAAGGTCGTTTCAAAAACGAAATTATTGGTGTTGAAGGTCACGACCAGAACGGTTTCAAAATACTGTGCGACATCGACGAAGTGATTCGTCCAGATGCTAACCTTGAAGCATTCAAGGCTTTACGTCCAGCATTTGACCCGAAAGGCGGTACAGTGACTGCTGCAACATCATCTGCTTTGTCTGACGGTGCATCTGCAATGTTGTTGATGTCTGCTGAACGTGCTCAAGCTTTAGGTCTTAAGCCACGTGCTGTGATTCGCTCTATGGCGGTTGCAGGCTGTGACGCTGCGATCATGGGTTATGGTCCGGTTCCAGCTACGCAAAAAGCGCTTAAACGTGCTGGCTTGTCGATTGCTGACATTCAAACAATTGAATTAAACGAAGCGTTTGCTGCTCAAGGTTTGTCAGTTCTTAAAGGCTTAGGCATTTATGACCAGCAAGATCGTGTGAACTTGAACGGTGGTGCAATCGCTCTTGGTCACCCATTGGGTTGTTCTGGTGCGCGTATCACAACAACATTGTTGAACGTGATGGAACAACAAGATACGCAAATCGGTCTTGCGACCATGTGTATTGGTCTTGGTCAAGGTATCGCAACGATTATCGAACGTGTTTAAGATTTAAATACTTCGATCAAAAAAAACCCCGCTTATTGCGGGGTTTTTTTATACTTAAGTAAATCATAAATACAAATTAAGTTTTTAAACTCTGTTTTCTCTTTAAAGTCTTCAAATTTACTTACTATATAATCCTTCAATTCTAAAATATTAGCTAAATTAGAGTTTTCTATTACAAATAAGCATAAATAGTTTACCTTTCCTGTATCAGCATAGTCAGTTTCCAAAATATGACTTATTGATTCAAATTTATTATTTTTAAAGCTTTTTTGATAAGACTTAGAAACCTTTCCTTTAAAAAATTTCACATCTCTTTTTGAAAATTTAGTTAAATTTTCGCCTAAATCATGTTTATTTAAGTCTATTTTCGATAAATATTTTTGAATTGGTAAATACGTTGTCTCATAACTTAGACTTGATAAACATGAAATCATATCGTTAGGATCAATACTTAAATCATCAAATAATAAGTCTCCTAGTACCATTTCCAAATCAATTTTTTTAATTCCAACTTTACCTAAATAACTATTTTGGGCAACACCAAAACCAGCCACAAATTCCACATCACCACCTGACTTAATAATGTCCTCAATATCTGTCGGGCAATACAATTTCTTTTCAGGCGACTCACCTTGAACAATTTCATAAAATTGCTCTCTAAAAATTCGTAATATATGAGCTGGAATCTTTCGCTCTTTTCCTTGAAAAGCTAAATATACTTTTGAAAAATTATCAGTTTTTACTTGTGTTATAGGTATATTTTTATTATCTAAGAATCTCAAATGAGTTTCCGAAATTGAATCTTCTGCTCCCTTAGAACGATTTACGAATATCAAGTTTTTGGCAATTTTTTCTCTCTGCTCATCAGTTGTCATTATTTCCGAAATTGAGCCTAAAATAGATGCAATATTTTCATCATTTAATGAGTAACCAATAAAAAATACTGGATGCTCTAAAAATATTGATAAAAGTTTTGATGCTAGATAGGAGTTTTTATTTTTAAACTCATCATAATCATCTTTAGTTAATACTAAAGACTTCGGATCAGAACTACATCCATGAATTTTATAAATCTCTGCAATTTTTTGCGGATTCGAAAACAGTAAATTACTCTGCCCAATATATACTTTATATGTTGGAAATAAACTTTCTAACAACAAGTCCCAATTAGTTGTTATAACTCCATCAATAATAGTTTTTTCAGAAATTAGTGTTTCTAATTCTTCTTCTAATTTTTTATTTTCCAAAGGAATTTTTCTTAAATATTCACATATATCATATCTTAGTGGTGCAGTTAAATGCTTATACCAATCTGGCGAACTACTGACTGCTTTAGCTTCAGGTAATCCCCACCAATAATCAGAGTACGCTCTAGCCATATTTTGAGCAGCTAATGCTAAGTTATCATTACTTTCACTGGCATACTTAACAAATCCGGATTGTAAATTATTACCAAATCTAGTTAATAATCCCTCCCAATCCTCTAAACCGAGATAGCGTCGTGAAAACCCCGAACCTATAAACAAAAATGGGGCTGTTGGACTAGCTTTAATTATTTCTTTCAAACTTTCAGTTATACCCACATCACCCTCTAAATATTATAAAATTCAACAAAATAGCCATATTAAACTTACAATATTTAAAATTCCACTTATCTAAAAGCAAACTTTAGTAGGTATTGAAATACATACTGGATGTTCCTTCTCCCTTTGGGAGAAGGTTAGGATGAGGGGGCGTTTTTAATAAAATCCTCTCCCTAGCCCTCTCCTTAAAAAGGAGAGGGAATTTCCATTGTGAAATCAATAAATTTTCAAAAATTATTGTGAAATCTTCTGCGCCAACAATGTCGCAAAATGCTGTTTAATGCGGTTTCCCTGTGCATCTACCCGATGCAACTCACCAACATTTTCATTGTATTTCACAATGTTCCAGCCCTCATAAAGCGCACTTAACTCCCCTTGCTTAAAGGCAAATGGAAAATCAGCTTGTGCCGGAAGGTCGTCCGTATCCATCGCACAGACAATCAGGTTAAAACCATTCACTTGGGTCGCTTGTTGCATCTGCGCAATCAAAGGTCTAACCGTTTGGGCCTGTAAAAACATCATCACCACAGTACAGCAAATAAAGTCATAACGGCCGGTAATACTGGGGTCTGCATTTAAATCACGCTGTTGCACCTGAATATTATCAATCTGCTCACTCTGAATAATCTGCCTTAACTTTTGCAGGCTGTTTTCATTGACATCCCAAGCATCCACCTCAAAACCATGCTGACTTAAATACAGCGTATTACGCCCCTGCCCGCAGCCAACATCGAGGGCACGGCCACCTTGTAAATACGGCGTAGCAGCTAGAATTTCCGAGTGCGTGGGTGAAAGCTGATATTTTTTAGTGAAATAATCCTGTGGCAGACAGTAAAACCGTAGCTGACATTCAATGTCATCACTGGCAGAAACAATTTTATGCCACGCCTGCGGTTCAATAAACGGAGGCTGCTGCTCTGGGCTAAAGACGTGCTCGGACTTTACGGCTCCCGATTCCTCCAGCATGGCAAAATGCAGTTCACCCTTGAATACGGTTAGTTTTGCCCAGGTGCCGGCTTTGGTATTGTGCTGGTTTTTAAACCCTTGTGGGATACTCTGCTGTGTCCAGACAGGAAGTTCTTTATAGCATATAAGCTGTTGCATAAAAGACTGCGCTCCAAAGCATCGGTGGTTGGGCTAAAATTAATCAGTTGATGATCTATGTTTTTAGCATAGCCCGTTCCACAGCAGATTGAAATAAGCTAATGACATGCCATTCAGGCAAACTAAAAACCCTATAGAAAAACAAAAAACTGCCCGATACGGACAGTTTTTTGGAAAACTTTAAAAAGCGAGATAAATATTTTTTAATGCAGCAGTTGTTCGCGCAACCATTCCATATATTTTTCTTGGTCCATAAAGTCAGGGGCGCTACCGGTGTCCAGACTGTAATACTGCTGATTGAATTGAATCACAATCTGCTCGGTATGATGCCAGTCTTCAATCATTTTAAAGTATTGATTGAAGAAAAAACGGTTTTTACCCCAATTGTTCAGGCTTTCCAGTTTCGGATATTTTTTATTTTCAACAAATTCACTGTATACATGCTGAATATCATCAAAAACGTGTAGGGTTTTCATGACTCACCTGCCTAGATTTTATAGTGTGACCTTTGCAACAGTTTTAATCTAGCAACCGAATTTGAATAACAAATGACAGTCTTATTGCAAAACTGTCATGTTTAAAAAAGATGAAACTCAGATATTCAACGGCATAATCGCTTTGCCGGGCAAAACTCAAGAAAAACAAATCATGTACTCATCAAAAATATCCATTTCTCTTTAATTTAACCCGGACCCAACTAAAAACTTAAGAGTAATGTAACTCACCTGCAACATCATGTTATCTATCTGTAATTTTGGTTGAATATTCACACAATTAGGCCCAGCTACCGTGTTCCATTTTAAAAAATGAATCTCCCTAGCGTTAATATAACCAGTACAAAAAACCTCTTAATTCTCACGATTGAGTAATTCCCATGAATATGATTAAAACTACCATCGCCATTGCTTTAGTTGCAGGTACAACCTCTGCTATGGCTGCTACTGCTGTAGAAACTACGCCAGCTGCCAAGGTTGCCGCATTAAAAGCACAAGTAAAAGCAGACACCATTCAGACCGCAAGCACTGTTAAAGCAGCAGCTGCCACAACAAAAGAAAAAGCGGAAGTTAAAACCAAAACTGCTGCACATAAAACTGTCGCTGCCAAAAATGCAGCCGTAGCTAAAACTGTAGCTGCAAATGAAAAAGCTGTTGCTAAAACCGTAGCAGCAAAAGAAAAAGCTGTCGTTGCCACTCAAACTGCTACTCACAAAACAGAAGCCGCTAAAGATGCTGCTGTAGCTAAAACTGTAGCAAAAGCAGTGGAAGCGAAAGACGCAACTGTTGCTAAAACTGTCCAAGTAACAGATGCCACTGCTGCTAAAACTGTCGCTGCAAAAGATACAACTGTAGAAAAAACAGCTGAAGTAAAAGAAAGCGTTGCTGAAAAAGCAGATGCTGCTAAAACTGAAGTCAAAGCCAAGAAAAAAGGCTTCTTCTCTTGGTTTAAAAAATCTGCGGCTTAATCTGCATCGCGCATTTTAACCGTAAAAAAAGGATGCCATTCATGAGCATCCTTTTTTTAGTTAGCGTGAAAAATATGGTGATCCACATACTGCCCAACTAGCGAATAGCATTATTCGGTGTATTGGTTCGCTGTTGTTGCAGCTGTCTGATGATGTCATTTTGTGAGGTATTTTCCAGAATACCCAAGGAAAGTTGCTCTCGAGCGATTTGTACATTGACTGCTCTACGGTCTATCCCAAAAGGCGCAAAAATAATATACAGACCTTCTCGTGGATCAGGTGACTGCAAACCGCGGGCAATGGCCAGAACATATTGCTGCAATACCCATGGCAAGCTGTTGATGTCTGGCATAGGTGCTTCAGGAACTAAATCGATGGTCATCAACATAGTGGGATCAACCACAAAGTTTTGCGTATCTAGCTGGATCTGCATAATTCTATGCTGCAAAACTCGCTCTCTTTGAGGATCTTCACGATATTCAATAACGCGCGTGGTTTCAGCGCTTAACTTGGAGTCTGTTAAGGGGATTAATCCGGTAGTATCCATTATATCGGCAAAAGCAGAGGAAATAGAAAAGCTTGCAGCAATCATGACAATTGCGCAGGATAAATTTTTTAGCAGCTTCATGGCAGTTCTACTCAACAATGAATTGAAGTAAATAAACAACCGTCGACAGCTATAATTGTATAGTTTATACGCCTTTCAGCCACTTGCCCCGGACCAGTGGTCTTGCAAGACATTCTAACTTTCGTTAAAAAACCGGTTCATTTCACCTACTGAAAAAACATCAGACCTGCATCTATAAAAAGCGCTGTGCTGAACCATGTTTCTATAAATCAGATTTTTATCTTCTCCTGCTTAGGCTGCCCTGCTGGCATAAAAATTCCGTCATAATCGTTATTTTTCTCGCATTCCGACGCGCAGAAGTACAGGAAATGTTACATCTAAGTATTCTGGTCCCGCTTGCAAAGCCACTGAAATCGGCTGCAGCGGGTCATCCGTGTTGTGGTCGTGATAATGCTTGAGCGCCGACCAGGTGTTTAAATAACTGGTCAGTTGCTGCGGAGTCCATTGATATTCCAGGCGCAGCTCTGGAACCGCCTGTTCATAAAAAGGAAACGGAATACTTTGATACAGCTCATCAATATAACGGCGTTCACGATCCCAATCATCTTTTAAAGTTTCAGCATACAGCTGCTGAACCAAGGCATTGATTGCTGCATCCTGAACCTGAATGAGACCATAGCCAATAACCGCCAGCACCCCTTGAGCTTTAAGCACCCGTTTCACTTCTTTATAAAATGCCTCAAAGTCAAACCAGTGAATCGCTTGTGCCACCGTCACCAAATCGACGGAGTGCTCCGGAATCGTGGTCTGCTCTGCCGCCTGTAGCTGATAGCTGACATTTTCAAAATAAGGGGCCTGCTGTAATTGTGCTGCGCTAATATCAGTTGCTACCACATGCTCGAAATACGGTGTCAGAAGCTGGGTAAACTGCCCCGAACCGGCACCACAATCCCAGGCAAAAGTTCGTTCAGGTACATGCTTTAAAATTTCTTTGACAATTTGAACAGAATAACTAGGCCGAGCCTGTTTATAACGCACACTATTGCTGGAAAAAAGATCTTTCATTTAACGATGCTCAAAAATATTTATAAATTGAATCAATCACCTGATCAATTCTAAAACTGGTCTGGGCAATGAGCACCCACTGATCATTCAATTGATAATATTTAACATCGTATGAACCCAATTTCCAGCTCTGGGCAGGATTAAAACTGACCCGGCGGTTCCCGACTGGCTAAGCATATAATAATGGAGTAATGATCTCTGAAGAACATGACTAGCTCACAGGCTGAAAACAGCCCCTATTTTCAACCGCGCAGGCATTTGCCACTTTCTCGCGGCGGCAAATATAGGCTTAGCTGGCAAAGCTAAGGATTTTTTCAAAAGAAAAATTAAAGTGATCTCCGCTTCGGTCAGCTTCACAGGGCGTGACGAATAGCGATAAAAAATGCATATGGGGAGCGTGTAGCTTTTTATTGCTTAGTCTCCAGTTGTTTTACTTTGATGCCATAAGCAAAAAACCGCGAGCAATGACAATGTCAAACAAGAAAAATGATTACTTTTTCGGTATCGGTAGCTCAGGTACAGAAAAATTATTTATAGAATGTTCAATCGTACCAATGCTGACATTTTTCAGGTCGAGCTGTATATGCATATCACGATCGATGAGCTGCATACTGTTGCTATTGCTACGATCAATATGCTGCATACTGTTGCTACGGTTTATACCAAAGGGTTGCAACATAATATACAAGCCTTGCGTAGGATCACTCGACTGTAAACCCTGAGCAATACTCAATACATACTGTTGTAGAAAGGGCGATAAAGAATTGAGGTCAGGTTGTGCTTGTAAGGGCTGAATTTCCAGATTGGCAACCACATGGCTGTCGATCATAAAGTTTTGTGCTTCACGTGAATTACGAATAACTTGATGCTGTAAAGCACGGAGATTTTTTTCATCATTCTGATACGGCACAATTCCGGTTTCTGTACGTAACTCTGGCTCGGCCAGTACGTGCAGGGTGGGTAAGGTCACCGCGTCATCCGCGTGGACCATCATGCTCCATGGACAGCCCAATATCAGCAGCAAAGGATATATTTTTATAAATTTCATAAACTTGCCTCGCAACGTAATTTCAGGACAATGCAGTTTTACACCATGCAAGAAAAATTTTTTTCACTGCAACCGTATACGTTTTATAGCCTACCTGAAAATCCGTTTTGGCTCACCTTGACTCGGATAAACGGTCTTTTTCACTTTCTTAAATCTATTATGGGTATGCAATTTTTCTTGGTGTTTTAATGCACTTTGCATGCAATTATGATTCTCTATGACCAACCCAGAGGCGAAAAAAAAACCTCAAACAGTGTTTGAGGTTTTTTGAATATGGTGGCGAGACCCAGGATCGAACTGGGGACACACGGATTTTCAATCCGTTGCTCTACCTACTGAGCTATCACGCCGATGCGGTGTATTAAGCCGTATCTGTTATCAATAGTCAATATAATTCATGACATTTTTATTTAATCGAATATTTTTTACCCAAAAAAAATCCCTGATGGGATCAGGGATTGAAATCTTAAAATAGATTTTAAATATGGTGGCGAGACCCAGGATCGAACTGGGGACACACGGATTTTCAATCCGTTGCTCTACCTACTGAGCTATCACGCCGATGTCGCGTATTAAACAGTTTAAGTGTTTTTCAGTCAAGCAGGTTTTTAGCTTTTTCAAGCAAGTGCTTACTTTTAAGGCAAATTGATGTTTATTTGCCTATTTTTTATTTAAAACTCAATGGATCATCTAAGCCAGCATTATTTTCAGGCATAAAAAAACAGCACCATGGCTGCTTTTTTATTTTTGTTCAGGCTTAAATTTTTTCCAGATGTGCCAGACAGCGATGAATGGCTCCACAGCCTGGTTCAAACCTCTTCACGCCTTTTTCTTCTTCCATCCGGCACACTTCACTGACCAGTCGTTCTGCGACCCCGCGTCCACGGTTAGCTGGATGGACCACAATATTTTCCAGCGTACGACTTTCCCCCTGCCCGGTACACCAAATTGCCCCAATCAGTTTAGTATTAAATTCTGCTGTGTAAACTAAGGTATACTGAGCCAAGTTTTGCTCTAGTTGTTCCATGGCATCCTGCCCATCCCCAAATTCTGGGCTGGTGTCATACAGTCGCTCAAGCTGGCTGCGCACTTCGTCATTTTCTAGTGAAGTATAAGCATGTACGGTAATAGGCATTGATTAACCCTCCTGAGCAATCTAATATGCGATAATTTCGTCATCGCGAAAAAACATTTTACATCATCGTTTTTGAGGAACGTGTCTATGACGCAACGTATCAGTGAAGTGGTAAGAAACACTAACGAAACCAAAATCCGAGTTCGTGTGAATCTTGATGGTACAGGTCAAGGCACTCTCAACACAGGTGTTCCATTTTTAGATCATATGATTGATCAAATCAAGCGACACGGCTTATTTGACATTGATATTCATTGTGATGGTGACCTGGAAATTGATGACCATCACACCGTAGAAGACTGTGGTATCACTCTAGGTCAGGCATTTGCCCAAGCTTTGGGTGATAAAAAAGGCCTACGTCGTTATGGTCACTTCTATGCCCCACTGGATGAATCTTTAAGCCGTGTTGTGGTTGATTTATCCGGTCGTCCGGGCTTGTGGATGGATATTCCATTCACTCGCGCACGTATTGGCAGCTTTGATGTTGATCTATTCTCTGAATTTTTTCAAGGTTTTGTGAATCACGCGTTAATGACGTTGCACATTGATAACCTGAAAGGCAAAAACAGCCATCACCAGATCGAAAGCGTATTTAAAGCATTTGCCCGCGCACTCCGTATGGCCTGTGAAGTCGATCCACGTGCAGAAAATACTGTTGCTTCAACCAAAGGTACTTTGTAATGACCCGTATTGCCCTTCTTGACTATGGTATGGGAAATTTACACTCTGCAGCCAAAGCCCTGGAACATGTCGGCGCAACTGTAGATGTTACCAATGATCCCAAACTGATTGCCCAGGCCGATAAAATCGTCTTCCCGGGTGTAGGTGCCATGCGTGACTGTATGCAAGGCATGCATGAAGCAGGTATTGATGAAGTGGTACGCAATGCCGTGTTCAATAAGCCTGTGCTGGCGATCTGTGTCGGCATGCAAGCCTTAATGCAACACTCGGAAGAAAATGGCGGTTCAGATGCGCTGGGCATTTTTGCCGGTGAAGTAAAGCGTTTCCCGGATATGGCCGGTTTAAAAGTGCCACACATGGGCTGGAACCAAGTGCATCAGGCAGACCCAAGCCATCCAATGTGGAAAGACATTGAACAGGATGCGCGTTTCTATTTCGTGCATAGTTTCTATGTTGAACCTGAAGACAAGAGCATTGTGGCAGCCACTTGTGACTATGGTTTAGAGTTCTGTACGGCGCTGCATAAAGAAAACCTGTTCGCCACCCAGTTCCATCCGGAAAAGAGTCATACTGCCGGTTTGCAGTTACTGAAAAACTTTGTGGAATGGGATATCTAAGGCTCTTCCAATCAATTTTTAAAAAGCTCACTTCGGTGGGCTTTAATTTTGCCTAAACTCGGAAAAACCATTAAGCTGATTTCAGACCAGTTAGCTATTGATGATTATGGAAGAGCCCCTACTTCAAACCCTGCCCAGCAAAGAACAGATTCAGGCCTTCCCTCTATTTAAAAACCTTCCGATACAACAGATTCAGGTAATTAACAACCTGGAACAATGTCATGCTTTGGAAGCAGAATTAACACACTGTGCAGTATTTGGGTTCGATTCTGAATCCAAGCCCACATTTAGAGTCGGTGAAGTTTCTACGGGCCCACATCTGATTCAATTGGCGACCTTAGACAAAGCCTATCTGTTCCAAATGAATGATGAAATTTGGGAATTTTTAAAGCCGATTTTTGCCAGCCGTGACCAGATTAAAGTCGGCTTTGGCTTAAAAAATGATGCCCATCTATTCCGTAAAAAAGGTATTGAACTAAACAGTGTGATTGAACTGTCGAAATGCTTTTCTGCTTTTGGCTTTACCAATCCAATGGGACTGAAAAATGCCATGGCACTTCTATTTCAGGTGAACTTTCCCAAAAGTAAAAAAATCAGCACCTCGAACTGGGCACGTAAAACACTGACACCACAGCAGATTGACTATGCGGCTGCCGATGCCTATGCCCCGGTTTTAGTGTTTGAAGAATTACTGCGCTTAGGCTTGCTGCCCAAACATATTCCCAATACCACATTAAAGTTACGCATTCGCCCCAACAAAATAAAAGCTGCAACTCATGCTTAGAGATTTGCCAATACTTTGCTAAGATGGAACACAATGAATTCAATAAGATTGGGCAAGGAGCGAAAGCATGCTGATCATCCCTGCAATTGACCTGAAAGATGGCAAATGTGTCCGTTTAAAACAAGGCCGTATGGAAGACGATACCGTATTCTCTGACGATCCGGTTGCAACTGCACAGCATTGGGTCAATGAAGGCGCACGTCGCTTGCATCTGGTGGATTTAAACGGCGCTTTCGCAGGTACGCCGATTCATAAACCTGTGGTTGAAGCCATTGCCAAAGCACAACCAGAGCTGCCAATTCAAATTGGTGGTGGTATCCGTTCACTGGAAACCATTGAACATTATCTGGATGCCGGTGTGTCTTTTGTGATTATCGGGACCAAAGCAGTTCAAAATCCTGAGTTTGTGGAAGAAGCATGCAAGAAATTTGCCGGCCACATCATTGTCGGTATCGATGCCATGAATGGCATGGTGGCAACCGATGGCTGGGCCAATGTCACAGATGTAAAAGCGACTGACCTTGCAAAACGTTTTGCTGATGCTGGCGTATCAAGCATTGTCTATACCGACATTGCACGTGACGGTATGATGCAGGGTGTAAACATCGAGCAAACTGTTAACTTGGCGACTTATTCAGGTCTTCCTGTGATTGCCTCTGGTGGTGTGACCAATCTGGATGATGTCCGTAACTTGAAAGGCCAGCCGGGCATTTTAGGTGCCATTACCGGTCGCGCCATTTACGAAGGCACACTGAACCTTCGTGAAGCTCAATTATTGTTAGATGAACAATCACTTTAATTACGTGATGTATCTCCAAGAGGTCTTCGGACCTCTTTTTTATTTCTGATATTTTTAAAAATCACTTCCTGTGTAAGCATGTCCTATTTTCCCTCTTGCCTGAAAGCCAAAGCACCGCAACTTGCCTTAATTTTAATTACCCTGATTTGGGGTGGCTCGTTTATTACCGTGCAATATGGCTTAAACTTTGCCAGCCCGATGTTTTTTGTCGGCTGCCGTTTTGCTGCGGCCATGCTGTTTGTCAGCCTGTTTTCCTGGAAGGATTTAACTGCAATCCAACTGAAAGAAATTGCCGCAGGGGCTGTCATTGGTCTGGTGATTGCGCTGGGTTATGGCACGCAAACCATTGGACTGCAAAGCATCAGCAGCAGTGAATCGGCTTTTTTAACCGCGCTGTATGTACCTCTGGTGCCGATTCTTTTATGGCTATTGTTCCGTAAAACACCGCAATTCATGACCTGGTGTGGCACAGTGCTGGCCTTTTTAGGTCTGGTCTTTTTAACCGGAAATGGGTTTGGTGCAATCCAGCTGAGCTTTGGTCAGATCATTACCCTCTTGGGTTCAGTCGCTATTGCGATGGAAATTATTCTGATCGGATTTTTTGCCGGTAAAGTCAATGTCCGCCGTGTCACCGTGATTCAACTCGGCTTTGCCTCGATTTTTGCTTTTTGCATGATGCCTTTGGCTGGTGAAAGCTGGAATCCAGTTTTTTCCTGGCCGCTGGTGATCATTTTAACTGGCTTAGGTTTTGCCAGTGCCGCCATTCAACTGGTGATGAACTGGGCACAACGTGCAGTCGACCCTGCGCAGGCTGCCATTATCTATTCAGGTGAGCCAGTTTGGGCAGCTTTAATTGGTCGTATTGCGGGGGAGCGTTTGCCCTTACTGGCCATCCTTGGTGGGGTGTTGGTGGTTTTAGGGGTCATTGTCAGTGAATGGAAACCGAAGTTTTTGAAGAAAAATAAAGAAGTGAATCCTTAAAAGATCTCTTTCTGCTGAATATTTCTCTAAAGAAAATTCCTCATCTTCCAGGAGCGGTTAGGAGAGATTAATTTCAAGAGCACGAGAAATTCGAATTTTTCACTAAACATGTTGCTCTCTCCTCAATCCTCTCCCACAGGGAGAGGAAGAATCATTATCGGTTTTTGTGGAAGGAAAGAGATATTTAAAATGACACCATCTTCCCCGGATTAATCAACGCACCCAGTCCATAGGCGCTTTTTGCTACCGGAATGACCACGGGTGCCAGTGCACGACCAAACAGAATGTCCTGATGATGAATACAGGTCAGCATATTAAAGTCATCCGCTTTGCCACAGAAATCATCAGCAATCGCCTTACCGATACGTACCGTTTGCGCCACGCCATGACCGCTCCAGCCCTGTACGGCATAGATGGGGAATTTGTTGCCAAACTTACGGCTATCTGCCGCGCCATTCATGGTCAGGTCAGTGGTTCCACTCCAGACAAAATCCAGCTCGACACTTTTTAATTGCGGAAACACATGTTGAATCCGGCCCAATAAATACTGATGGGTTTTTTCAGGATTCCAGCATGAACCTGTCCCCTCCCCACCAAACAGCAAGCGGTTTTGCGATACACCACGGTAATAGTCGATCTGGAATTGCGTATCATAGACAGGTGCATCTGTTGGTAATAATTCTTTTAAATCAACTTCTAATGGAGCTGTAGTACAGACATAGGTATAGAACGGAATCGTGGTCTGATTATTCTTTTGCAGCAACTTAAAGGAGGCATGATGCACCCCCATCACCACACTTTTACGGGCTTTAATCACGCCACTGGTGGTGGTCACATAAATACCATCTTCCCGTTCTTCTACTACAGTGACTTCAGTTTGCTCATAGACTTTGCCGCCATTTTGACAGAAACCATAAATGAGACCGCGGTTTAAAGCCAGGGGATGAATATGTCCACCCAGAGCATCCAGCAAACCACCACAATAATTGTCAGAGGCAATGTGTTCTTTCAGCTCATGCTTGCCCACTACTTGAGTATGGGCCTCACCCAAAAACTTGCGTGCATCGGCACCTTGAGTTAAACCGACCAGATGCCCTTCATGTACGGCAGCGGTGATATGTCCACGTTTACGCTGCAAGTCTAGATTGTATTGGTCTGCAATCGAATCAATTAAGGACATCGCTTCGGTTGAGGTAAAGTGCCAGAGTTTTTTGGCATCTACATAACTGAAATGTTCAATCATTTCTACCGCTTCCCAACGTGCCAAACCAGGAGTCAATTGCCCGCCATTTCTTCCAGAAGCCGCACTACCAATCCGGTTTTTCTCGACCAGAACCGTCTCCACCCCCTGCTCAGACAGATGTAAAGCCGTCGAAGCACCCAGCAAGCCGCCGCCAATCACCACCACATCACATTCAATATCGGCACTCAAGGTATCAAACTGGTGCCATTGTTCCAGTGAACTTTCATAGTAATTCGCAGGATGCTCAAATGCATCATGCTTTGGATTAATCCAGTTCCATTCCTTGCCACTTTGCTGGTTTATGCTGGCTTTAAATTCTACGTCATTTAAAAATACTGGCTTTTGTATATTCATGTTCACTCTTCCCATCTTCAATTCATTTCAAAATTTGCGGCAATCTGTTAGTAGGCGTTGCCAATCACAATGTTTTGCTTTTTCAGTTTTTTGTACAGGAAGATCACAATCCCGACAGACAGCCAGCTACAACCAAACAACAGTGCGGAACGCTCCAGGTTGAACCATAAACACATGATCACGCCGACCGAAATAAATGGTAAAATCAGGTTCAAAAAGATATTTTTCATCCCGTGGCGTTGCTGGTCACGGACATAAAATTTGACGAAAACTGAAAAATTGACTGCGGTAAAGGCAATCAAAGCCCCGAAGCTAATCATGCTCACCACAGTTGCCAGGTCAAGGGCGATGGCCGTCAGGGAAATCAAACCAACCAAGAGTACTGCATAAAGCGGTGTACCTAATTTGCTGTGAACTTGCCCAAAAGTTTCTCTATGAAAAATACCATCTTTACCCATAATATGAATCAGACGGGATGCACTGGCATGGGTTGCCAGACCTGAAGCAAAGGTATTCATAATTTGTGCACACAAAAATACCGACTGGAACAGTGCTCCGCCGACATAAAGTACGATTTCAGGCAAGGCTTCATCCGGGTTGTTAAAACGGACATTGCTTGGAAAATAGAGTTGAATAAACCAGGATGCGGTCAGGAAAATGATACCGCCTACCAGTGTAGTGAGCATCACCGCACGTGGAATGGTTCGTTTCGGATCTCGAGTTTCATGCGACATGGTGGTCACCGCATCAAAGCCCAGGAATGAAAAGCACAGGATGGATGCCCCTGCAATCAAGGGCAGGATGGAGCTGTCACCATTAAATAACGGTGCAAGAGTCAACACGTGCTCATACCCTTGTCCCTCACCTACACCGCGAATCACCAGATATATGAATAGCACCATCAGCAATAAAGGTGCGATCACAAAGACCAGACTGAGATTGGCAAGAAAATTAATGCGGAAACAGTTAATGAGTGTGACCAGGCCTGCGAACAGCGTGACCCACATCCAGTAAGGTATGCTGGGAATAACCGCTTCCAGATAAATCCCGGCCAACAGTGCATTCACTAAAGGCAGCAAGATGTAGTCGAGCAAGGAACACCAGCCCACAAAGAAGCCAGCTTTGGCTCCACAAGATTCTGCGGTGTAGGTATAGGCAGAACCGGGTTTTTCAGTTTGCCGGCTAAAGCGTGCATAGCTAAATGCAGTCAGCAGCATCGCCACCAAAGCAAAAATATAAGCCAAGGGTACCCGGCCATCGGTGATTCCGGACACAATACCGAAAGTATCAAACACCACCATTGGGGTCATATAGGCCACACCAAGGATGACGACTTGCCATAACGACATTTTTTTGAAAGAGACTTGTGTTTTCTCCATAGCTGTCACCTGAACATTATTTATTTGAGTTATTTGTTCATTTGCAACGACTATGCCATATAATAAAAAATAAATATTTAATCTTGGTACGAGTAAATGCCAAAGTACAGTTTAGAAACTCGAAAAGCAGCCATTCAAATGTATAAAAAAACTGATTACAAAGTTGCAGTATGCAAAGAATTCAACATTTCTCGTGTGACGCTGGATGCATGGATCAAGCTGGAAGAAGAAACTGGAGACTTACTGCCAAAACCGGCAAAAAACCGCGGTGCACCGAGTCATATTAAAGACTGGGATGAATTTCAAGTATTTGTAAAAAATACAAAATTTAAGAATATTAGCGACCTTGTAATATTATTTGAGCAACGTTTTGGCTACGCAGTTTCGTATGCGGTTTTGGTGCGCGCAATTCATGTTTTAGGACTACGCCGCCGTCGCGGTCGATTTTATTCTTAAGCCTAAAACCATTCTAAATTAAAATAAAAAATAAATTAAATTTATATAAATAACTGTACATTAATGTAAAGTTATTTTATTAAAAATGTAAACTATAAATATTAAAAAAGTAAATCTATTAAAATAAAAAAGTAAATTTTAAATATTAAAAAAGTAAAGTAAATTAACTAAAAAAGTATGCTATAAAAATTAAAAAGGTAAACTGATTTTTTACAAAAGAATTAAATTAATGCATCTGTTTAAACAGATGATTCATTATAGCGCATAAAAAAGGTGGCTATTGCCACCTTCATTTTTTAGATCTGTTGTTATTGATACATAGGCTGATTGTCATTCAAACAGATAATACCGCGAATAGCACGATAGACAATCCAGATCCAAGAAATGCCAATCACCAGCAAACAAAATGCACTTGCGCCTAAGGCAACCCCAGTAAATGCATCCATGTTTTCACCGGTAAAAAACAGGAAAATAAAAGGAATAAAGGCAATCAGGTTCCAAAACAGATACCATCAGAAGGTCCGGATTTGCCAGCTAAAATGACTTTCAAAAATGGAGCCCCGTACATCATTGCGCTTTATATAGTTAATGATCAGGGCAACAACGGCCAATAAGCCTCCCGTAAAAATGGCAATGATATACAGGATATAAAGAATTAAAGTCAGGGTACGATTGGGATCTTGATCGATAGAATAATTCATTATTATACCTTTTAAGTAATCGTTCCCCCCTTTTAAAATTTCAGCACATTAAAAGGAGAAATCAGCCATAAAATCAAAAGTATGTTTAAGGCTATAGTACAAAAATAAATCTTTCTAAAGGGTTGTTTTTGTGTTTTATGACGCAGCTTTTCCTGAGCCAGCCATGCCGTAGGCCAGCCTCCCAGAAAAGATAGCAGATGCAGGGTTTGCTCGGGTACGCGGCGATTACCTTGCAAGGCAGCTTCTTTATCTTGAGCGTACATCCAGTAAGTGATGGCATTAATGATGCTAATAAATAACAGCACCATGCCACTTAATAAACCCGCTATGGTAAACACGGCCAGAGCCAAAATATAACCGATACAGGCAATTTGCATCGGTTTTAATTTTTGTGCCGGTTGCTTGGAGAGCTTTGGCTTGCTCACATTTTTTTTAGTTTGTGACGCTTTAAGATAAGTCACCTGCTGGGCACGATAACGCCCATCTCCATCCAGCAATACCGTATATTCAAGCGCACAACCCACAATCGGACGGGGTCCTTGACGGGCAAAATCCTTAATGTGTAGAAACACGCGATCTTTCGAGGCATCATTAGGCTGAATAAAACCATAGCCTTTTTCATCAAACCATTCGACCAATCGCCCCTGATCACGCATTTTTATATCCTATATCAAGCCGTCACAAATTTTAGTCGTTCTACCAGCATATTACGCATTTCCAAAGGATTTTTCTGAAGAATATCATCTCCTGTACGTCCTTGTTGTGCATTTTTTTGTGCGACTTGTAAACGCATCAGCCAAAACCGTGCTGCCGCCATGGCCAGATAAATTTCCAGACAGGATTTTTCATCCTGAGTCAGAGGACGCACCGTTTCATAAGCTTCTAAAAAAGCGTGGGCTTTCGCTTCATTTAAATGCACCTCGGGATATTCGGTGCAGAAGTCATTTAAAGTAATAGCAATATCAAACAGGAATTCGTCTTTATTTAATTCGTAAAAATCCAGGATTCCTTTCAATTCATTGCCTTCAAACAAGGTATTGTCACGAAACAAATCGGAATGAATAAAGCCTTTGGGACGGTTTGGATAGACGGCAGTGAGTGCGTCATAAAGCCCCAGCACTTCACTGAGCAGAATAGAATCGGCAGGATTTAGAGTCGGTTTTAATTCTTTCGCCACTTGCAGCCAGTAATTGTGGTTACGATATTCGGCCCGTTCCAACGGAAAATCCTGTAGAGCCACATGGATTTTCGCCTGTGCCACAGCAATGGCCTGTGCCTGTTCCAAAGTTGCTGGCATGGGATGCTTGCCCATCATGCGTGGGGCTATCTGCGCAGGCTTATTTTTTAAAGGATGAATGGCCTGCCCTGCATAATTTAACGGTACAGGCACGGCTAAACCTTGCTGACCTAAATGCTCCAGTACCGGAACCAGTTCTGCTGCACCCTGCTCATCCATCTCTTCAAATACGGTCAGCACATACTGCTTTGCATTTTCACAGACTAAAAAATAGTTGGTATTCTGAATCCCGCCTTGAATCGGAATCAGCTCCAGCACCGCTAATCCATAAGGTGCTGCAAACGCCTGAACTTCCTGTAAAGTCAAAGTGGTATAAACCGACATAGAAAACCTGCAAAAAAACTTACATAATTTTGATAGAATACCTGCTACAACTACCAAGGTGTAGCACCTTCGTGGCGAAGTTTCATAATCGGCTGTTATTTTTGGAAAAAATTATGCTTGCTAAACGTATTATTCCTTGCCTTGACGTAGATAATGGTCGAGTGGTGAAAGGCGTACAGTTCCTTGATATTCGTGATGCAGGCGATCCGGTCGAAGTAGCACGCCGTTATAATGAACAAGGTGCCGATGAAATTACCTTCCTGGACATTACTGCAACCTCAAGTGGTCGCGATACCACTTACCGTACCGTTGAACGCATGGCAGAAAGCGTGTTTGTTCCCTTAACTGTAGGCGGTGGTGTACGCAAGGTGGAAGATATCCGCTTGTTACTGAATGCTGGTGCCGATAAAGTCAGCATTAACTCGGCTGCGGTATTTAACCCGGAATTTGTTCAAGAGGCTTCGCAACGCTTTGGTGCCCAATGTATTGTAGTTGCGATTGATGCCAAAAAAACCGGCGACAATAAATGGGAAATTTTCACCCATGGTGGCCGTAAACCGACCGGCATTGATGCGATTGAATGGGCAGTCAAAATGGCCGATTACGGTGCGGGCGAACTTTTAATTACCTCTATGGATGCCGATGGCACCAAAGCCGGTTATGATCTGGCCTTAATGCGTAACATCAATGACCGTGTCACCATTCCAACTATTGCTTCTGGTGGCGTGGGTAACTTGCAGCATTTGGCTGATGGTATTCTTAAGGGTGGTGCAGATGCAGTACTTGCAGCTTCTATTTTCCACTTTGGCCAATACACCATTCCGGAAGCAAAACAATATCTAGCAGCACAAGGGATTGAAATGCGTCTCTAAGCAGTGACACAAGTTAATCTAAAAAGAGTGGTCCTTTCCACTCTTTTTTATTTATAGACCCGCTCTAAAATCAGACCCGAATAAAAAGTGCAGATAAAAAAAGGGAGTCTTGAAGACTCCCTATAAACCAAGAAAACTACAGCGCGGTTTCTTGAAAAGAAAAACAGTAAAATGACATATACAGTGACTCGTCAACTTAACTGGGCCAGCCTGATTGCGAAAACAAATATATAACAAATAATAATAAAAACATTGACTATTAATACCGAAAATATTGACAAATTACGACAAGATCTCGGCAGTCGTGACTTCTAGCTATTTTATCGTGCAATATCTTCCTGATCGATAAAACTTACACTTCATTCTAAAAAAATAACTAATTACCCTGTTTTTCCACCCATTTCGCCGGAAAATAACGCTCGGTTATACCGTTCAACAGATTTGAAACTATGCCGGGCAGCAGAATTCCTAAGGGATTTTTCTCCTGCAATTCTGGGGCTGAAATCACCCGAGTTCCCAAAATGTAATCAAACCAGGGTTTGGTCACGCACCAGTTGGCATCCTGATTGGAATTCATATGATGATCATAATGCCAGGGAATTTTTTTCATGGCCCACTCTGGCTCTAAATGGGCACGGCGGTGAATATAATAATAATTACAGGCACTATATACCGTAGACAGTGCCATACCTTTAGAGACCGGATAAAATAGCGTGCCAAAAACGCCCGCAACCACAGTCAGTGAAATAATTTCATTTTTAGTGCGCCAATTGGCAAGACCTTCGACATAACCAGGGTCATGAAATGCCGTTTTTCTGACTTCACGATGATGCTCCCAATGTGATTTCATGCTGTCTGGCACCGGACTATAACGCGGCTTTCCACTGCGATGTGTGCCATGCAAAATATATTTGTGGGCGATCCATTCAAAGCCGTTGGCGACCACTAACCCAACAATAAAACCTTTCAACATCAGCATTTCTCCCTATTCTGTATTGAATATAGGCAATGAAATGTGCTAAATATTGACCTTAAAATAAAACTTCATTGACAAATTACGACAATAAAAAGATCAATATGCATCAGTTTAAAGATTACACAGGCTCTGTATATGGCGGACTTGGGCATTTACTTTATGCCTATAGCCAGGCCAAAGGCTTAGCCATTTCTGAAAAACTTGAACAAGTTCAGAACTTGGAACGCTTTGACTTTTGTCTTTGGCGCGAATTACTGACCGATGTAGATCAGCATTTAAAAATTCCTGCACTCGGCTTAGAGATTGCCGAATATGTACAACCCAAACATCTCGGCATCATTGCCTATATTGCCCTGTCCTGTAATACCTTAGGTGAAGCTTTGTATCGTTATCATGACCTGCATCGTTTGATCTATGATGGCAGCCCCTTACAAGCCGACATGCTGGGGGATTATTTGGCCATTGGCTGGGGAAGTGTTCCTTTTCATCTGACCACTCAAGTCAGCAATGAAATCGCAATTGCCGTGATGTTTCAGTTCCTGAAACATTCTATGGAATTTGAAGATATTCATATTCATGAGGTTCACTTTACCCATCCGGCACCCAAGAATGTCGCGTTATACGAACAGTATTTCCATTGCAAAGTCCATTTTTCTCAGCCTGTGGCGCAAATTATTTTACCAGTTGCCGAGCTCGCCAAGCCTTTTCGTCAAGGAGACCAAACCCTGCAACATTTGCTGATGCAGCAAGCTCAGGCACTCCTGGATAAACTTCCGAATTCCACCCAATTAGATGAACGTCTGCAACAAGCTATTCTCACCGGACTGCAAAAAAACCTGTATCAAATCGAACCGATTGCCAAGCAGCTCAGTATGTCGGTACGGCAATTGCAACGCCATTTACAACAACAAGGCACCACCTATCAGCAGCGTATGCAAGAAGTACGACATTTATTGGCAGAGCAATATTTAAAAGATCGGCATCTCAGCCTGCAAGAAATTGCCTTATTGCTGAGTTATTCCGAACAAAGTGCCTTCCAGCGTGCTTTTAAAAAATGGACAGGCATGACACCGCAGCAATGGCGATGTTATTCACCAATTAAAATGTCTATGCGATAAACCATTTAAAATGTCCTGTTTTTAACCACAAGAGTCAAGCACAGGATTTAAATTTCTTTGTTCAATGATAGCTTTCTGAGCTTTAC
>NZ_NEGD01000025.1:0-16611 GCF_002135245.1 Acinetobacter sp. ANC 4218
TTCCGCATCTGTTTGATTAGCAAATTTCCCATCTAATTGTGTGTAATCTTCTAATTTTACAATTGGCTTATGTGACAAATGATTTGGTATATCCATTTCCCTACTCCTTAGTAACCTATTTACTAAACAATTTATTAAACAACTTAATAACAATATTACTAAATCGATTACTAAAGTAAAGCTTTATTTTTCATTCCATTTAACATAATAGAGCTTATACGAAACGAAAAATAAATAGTGTTATATTTCAAAAAGTTATGCTATAAGAAATCGGGGGCGCAAACCCGAAAAGCCGACTTGGAAACAAGTCGGCTTTTTTATGAGCGGTTTTGATAGTTCTTGCCAATAAATTTGACTAAAAATTACGCTTCTCAACTTGAGTGATACAATTTTGTGATACATTATTGTATATACAAATTTGAATGTTTTTTATGGAACAATATTTCGAATGGGATGAGGCAAAGAATCGAAAGAATCAGAAAAAGCATGATGTCTCTTTCGAAACGGCAAGCCTTATTTTTGAAGATCAGCTGAGGATCTCAATCCAAGACAGACATACCGATGGTGAAGAACGTTGGCAGACCATTGGAAAAGTAAAAGGCGTACTAATGCTACTAGTAGCCCACACCATCTTTGATGAAGATGACTGTGAAATCATACGAATCATTAGTGCCAGACAGGTAACTAAGGCGGAGCGAAATCAATATGAGCATGGTTAGATATACACGCAAAGAGCTGAATGAAAATTTCAGTAACAAGCAAGATGCTGAAATTGAACGCTTGCTTGCTAAGGGAACGGTTCCTGACGATCAGCTAGATCTATCAGATATTCCTGAAATTACAGACTGGAGTAATGCTATTCGTCATGGGCAATTTTATCGTCCAGTGAAGCAACAAACCTCTGTTCGTCTTGATGCTGATGTACTGGCATGGTTAAAAGCACAAGGGAAAGGCTATCAGACACGCATGAATAAAATTCTACGTGAAGCAATGTTAAAAGATTTAAAAAATCATCAATAAAAATGGGAGCTTAGGCTCCCATTTTTGACTTCGTATAACGTGTATTATGTTAATTTTAGAAAAACTCAAAGATTATTCATCTTCATTTGGAAGTATTTTACTTCCCGATTCTGGAAGCCAAATACCATCTACAGGCAATGAGTGATAATCTCTTTCTTTGTAAAATGAAAGAAAGTTATCATCTAATGTAGCAGGGAATTCTCTTTGTATTTCCGTCTGTAAATTCACTAATAGTGTGCCACTTAATAGATCAGAATACTTACCTCTTAATGCTCTTTCATACCATTGAACTAGCTGATCCTCTGTCACGATACTTTGGATACGACTTTTCCAACCAATCTGAGTTAATAATGAAGTTATAAGCTTTGCTTCTACTTTCTTGCACACAATTACGATTCTATCAGCAGTTAATGAGGTACAAATATCTTCAGCTATTTCTTCAGTTAAAGCTAAATGTTTAATTTGAACAATAACACCGAAATTAGTCCAAATATCTAAACCTCTATCCGCTGCATTTGTTGCACCAATTCTATGAACATTCCCAGCTGTTTTAAAAATTGCATCGGATATTGATATATTCATTACAGCTTTAGTAAAATCTTCAAATTCCTCAATTACTTCTTTCTTTTCAGTATTATAGGAAAGTGTGATTTCAGCATCTATTGCTGAAACAATTGATGAAAATAGAGCATAAACAACACATTCATAAACTTTATCTATACTTCTTTTTAGTCCTGGCTCAGTCCAAAAAGAATCCATAAATTCTGTTAACTTAAAATTTGATGCATCATGCGATAAACAATAACCAACACTACTTGATACTGCACCTAAACGTTCAGCAAATAAGGTATAAATGTATGCTTCTACTGCACCATTTGTTCTATTATTCTCACTTGCTAAAATGCTCAATAATCTTGGTGGCATCGCATTTTCTTCAAATAAGTTATCTTGATATTTAGAACTTGATGTTGAATTACGTCCAACTAATCTTGAGGTTACAGCATCCCTCCACTTTTTTGATTTAGTTCTATATGTTTCAAGACTTAATGGATCTATATCTTCCAGTTCTAACCTATGTATTCTTAAAATTTCAGCAATTTGCATTGGCTTATACAAATGTGCACGACCTTTTGTTACTAAAGAATCAAGTGCAGCTTTAGCCTCATCCACAGTATTCATCTTCCCCACCAATTAATCTAATTTATTTAATGACTTAATTAAATTTTCAGCAATTCGTTCAATAACAGTAACAGTTACTGAATTTCCAGCAACTTTTCTTGCTTGAGTATATGGGACATTTATTTTATAACTATCAGGAAATCCTTGTAGACGTAACATTTCACGCCCTGTCAATCGTCTTACACCGTTAACAACTAGATAGTTATAACTCCCTCCAGCTCTTAAAGCACAAGAATATGGCAATGCTGAAATGTTTCCTCCAATGTTTTCATGCCAGATTGATGGCATTGGTGGTTCCTTTTTTAACTTTTCAAATCTCTTATTTTTAATTTCTTCTGATAAAAAATATTTAGATTCAATGTCAGCATCATTTTCTAAAATTTCAGCTAAAGGCTTATATCCTTCTAATTTTTCAGGAAAATCAAAATCAACTTTACCTAAAAATCCTATAATATAGATACGCTCTCTTTTTTGAGGTACACCGCCATATTCTAGAGAATTAAGAACTTTGTAGTGTAAGTGGTAACCTAAATTTTCTAGCTTGTTTTTAATAGTTTGAAATGTATTGCCTTTATCATGTGTAGTGAGGCGCTTTACATTTTCAAGTAAAAAAGCTTTAGGTTTTTTTACTCTTAAAATTTCTTCAATATTAAAAAATAAAGTTCCTCTAGTGTCAGAGAAACCTAATCCTTTCCCTGCAATACTAAATGGTTGACATGGAAACCCTGCTAATAAAATGTCGTGATCAGGAATATCTTTAGGCTCTATTAAGTTAATATCCCCAAAAGGTTCTTCCCCAAAATTATCTTTATATATTTTTTTAGCGTGTTCATCCCATTCAGAAGAAAAAACACTTTTACAACCATGCTTTTCAAAGCCTAAACGTATGCCACCAATTCCAGCGAAAAGATCAATAATTCTATAGTCAGACGATGACATAATTTCTTTCTTCAAAATTAAAACTGCTAAATTGTACCTAAAATATTCTACTCATTATGTACATATAGGCATCTTAACGACATTCAATGTCGTTTTTTATAGCATTCACCAACCAAGCAAGTGCTTAGTAGATGTTATTTCCACCAACCAAGCCGTTGCTTGATGAAACTTTAGTTTTTACTTAATCAATGTGTTCAGCTCTATTCATATATGAACGTAACACTTCAGGGATTTCTATCGAACCATCAGCACGTTGATAATTTTCCATCACGGCTAATAGTGTACGACCCACAGCCAAACCTGAACCATTCAATGTATGTACGAATTCAGTTTTCTTTTGATCTGTACGGTAACGTGCTTTCATACGACGTGCTTGAAAATCCCACATATTTGAACATGAGGAAATTTCACGGTAAGTATTTTGGCTTGGTACCCATACTTCTAGGTCGTAAGTCTTGCATGCGCCAAAACCCATATCACCACCACATAACACGATCTTACGATATGGTAGTCCTAAAGCTTGCAAGATGCCTTCTGCATGGCCTGTCAATGCTTCTAAAGCATCCATAGACTCTTCAGGTTTAACAATTTGAACCATTTCAACTTTGTCAAACTGGTGTTGGCGAATCAAACCACGGGTATCACGACCATAAGAGCCTGCTTCACTACGAAAACATGGTGTATGAGCTACATATTTCAAGGGTAGACGATCTGCATCAATAATTTCGTCACGCACGAAATTGGTTACAGGTACTTCTGCTGTTGGAATCAGGTAATATTCTTTTTCGCCTTGAAGTTTAAATAAATCTTCTTCAAATTTAGGCAATTGACCAGTACCACGCAACGAATCTGCATTAACAAGATATGGTACATAAGCTTCAGTATAACCATTTTTAAGTGTATGGGTATCGAGCATAAATTGCGTCAACGCACGCTGTAAACGTGCCAATGGACCTTTGAGTACGCTAAAACGCGTACCTGTCAATTTAGTCGCAGTTTCAAACTCCAAACCACCCATCATTTCACCAAGATCGGTATGGTCTTTAACTTCAAAATCGAACTGACGTGGTGTACCCCATTTTAAAACTTCAACATTGTCACTTTCGTCTTTACCTTCTGGTACAGACTCATGAGGCATGTTTGGAATCGACATCAATTTTGCATCAAGTTCAGCTTGAAGTTTATTCAACTCAACTTCTACAGCTTTGATCTCATCACCAATGACAGACATACGTGCCATGATTTCAGAGGCATCACCGCCTGCTTTTTTAATTTGACCAACTTGTTTTGCACCCGAGTTACGTTCAGCCTGTAAATTTTCGGTACGAGACTGAATATCTTTACGTCGAGCTTCTAAAGATGCCCATTCTTCAACGTTGAGCTGTACCCCACGTTTTGCTAAGGCTACATTTACAGCCTCGATATTATTTCTGATTAATTTCGGGTCGATCATAACTTATCTTTTGCAAAGTAAAAAATTAGCTATAGTCTAAAAGCTTTACAATCCAAGTGATAACCTAATTTTTCTAATTTATTTACAACCGCTTAAAACGTATAAATAGCAACCAATTTTTAGATACTTTTTTAGATTATAAAAACTGATTTAACATAAAATCTCATATACGAAATTCGGGTGTAAACCTCAAGTAGAAATGTCCGGTTTACCGATTGCTAGTCCTAAGATCTCAGAACGTAAGACTTTGATGAATACCCTGGTTCTCAAAACTCGAAACTTTGTTAAAAAGTTCTATCGAGGTTTATAAGTACCCAAAATGAAAAAATGCCTGAACTTCAGGCATTTTTTACGTCATCAATATCTAGTAAAAAGCTTACAGCGATCAAAAAATGAGAATTTTATTCTTGTGAATACGACTTAATTTTTTCAAAAATTGGATAGAAATCTAATCCCTCATCTTTCATCGTAGAAATCAACGCAACGATTACAGCGATATGTGTAGGAACCACACCTTGTTTACTGTAATTCGTTATCGAATTGGGTTTCATATCCAATAATGCAGCAAATTCCTTAATTGAAAGCCCTGCTTTACCGATAAGACGTTGAAATTCAGTATATGGCATTTGATTAAATTTATAGAAAAGGTGTCTTGAGATTATAGCATAGGGTTATATTTACATAAAAACACATAAAATTATGTGGTAAACACATATTTTTATGTGTTATAAATAGCTTATCAAGCAACCTATTTATCATCTCTATAGGAGAAACACACTATGTACTCATATCCTGATTCAAACGCTGAAAAGAAAATTGTACTTATGATCATCAATGACTTTTTCATTCAAAAAGCACATGAACTCTGGATTTTTTTACAACTCGATCAGTGCTTTAACGATTATGAAGCCACACTGATTTGGACTAGACGTTATTTAGAGGAGCATCCCGAATGCGAGTACAGCGATATTCAAAAAGCTTTCCGTTCTTGTTTCCCAGAAAATTTCTTTAACTTTGACTATTAAGTTATGAATCGTTTTTCCTCTTTTGTAGCATTTCAGAATAAACGCTATAAAAGAGGAACAATTTAGATCTGAAAAAAGAAAAAATGAGAGCCATAAACTCACTTTATGGGTATGGCTTACTGAGATAAACAGATTTAAAAATAAACCTTTTTCATGAACTTTAAGCCTTTTTTTTACAACTAAAAAACTCCTCGTCATACCATCATCCTTAATGATTTTCGAGCCTTTCAGGAATCCGAAATGAAATAAGCAAGCCTACCCGTACACACAAAATTCTACGAATTTTGTGTGTACGGGGCTTGTTAGGGAGGAGACCTCCCTAAGACCCTCAAAAGCAAAAGCAAAAGCAAAAGCATTTTAATAGGGATGATGGTATGCGAACAAAACGCAAAGATTTCAGGCTCACCCAGCTACAGCTAGAGCAGCTTGAGAAACACCTAGAACTAGAAAACACCACTTTCACCGACTTCATTCATTCCCTCATTCAGCACGAGGTGATGAAAAATTCCGTGACCGTTCAACATCCTCATGATCAACAAGAAGATTCACCTAGAATCAAAACCAAAACTGTGCTTGAGGTCGTCAAACGCTATCAACATACAGACCCTGCATTACTTCTTGAACTCGCCAAGATCGGGAACAATCTGAACCAAATTGCACGAGCACTCAACGTCATCAAAAATGCAGATCCTCAAGAGCAGCGAAAGCTCGATATTTTCAGCTGCATTCGAGTCCTAAAAGTGATTCAAGATGACTTAGAGCAAATCTCACCTGCTTTACCAAAGATAAATCGACAAACGCCCGAAAGGTATCAAAAACAGCTGTCTTCACTCCAGTTAGCAGAGGAGGATGAAAGTGCATATTAAGTTTTTAGTTCATGGGAAAGGATCGGCTGCACTTGCCTCATCCTATCTCTTAGACGAGCTTGACCACAAAGGACATGTACGAGCAGGCGTTGATGTGCTACGAGGTGATGCGACCACGTTTAATTCCATTTGTAACTCAAGCCCTCACCTATGGAAGTACACCAGTGGTGTGATTGCATGGTCCAAAGACGACAACCCAACTCCAGAGCAGATCCAAGAAGTTTTAGCGGAGTTTGAGAAACATGCCTTTTCTGGACTTGATCCATCGCAATACCACCTTTTTGCGGTACAACACACTGACGATGATGGCTCAAAGCACATTCACATTTTAGTGCCCCGACTCGACTTAGAAAGCGGCAAACACCTCAACATCGCACCACCTGGCCATGAAAGCTATTTCGACCCACTTCGGGACTACTTCAATACCAAGTATCAATGGTCACGCCCTGACGAATTGAGCTGGTCAAATACAACGCAAGAACCGAATCACGTTGCCAAGATCAACAAAAATGCGGAAAAAATCATTCCAAAACAAGATCTTGAAAAAATGAAAAGAAAGCAATTTTGCAGATATGCAGATATGCACATCCACAAAATGTTGAAAGCAGGGGAGATTGAAAACCGAGCAGATATTGTGGCTGAAATTGAGTGTTTCAAAGGAGTGCAGTCAATCAAGCCAAGCAAGGAATTTTTGACAGTCATACTAGACAACGGCATCAAACACCGACTTAGAGGGGATTTTTATTTTGAAAACTTCGAAATTGGAGCTTACACACAGCGCCTCAGAGAGGCAGCAGCAAGTAGAGCAACTCCTGACGAGCTTAGATCAGCTATCAGGGAAGCTGATAACCTTGTTGCAGCTAGTCGAGCAAAGCGAGCTACCTATAATCAAAAGCACTACCCTCTTACACAAGGTAGAGACTACGACAACAGCCATAGAATCGCATTTAAGCTCGATTTTTACCAACATAGGGAACTTATCACCCCAAGCCCTCAAAGCAACAACAGAGAGCTTTATGGAGCAACTAGAGACCTTCCTAGAGACACTCCAACAGACTCTATCGAGTATAGATTTATCGAAACTCAAACAACTTTCAGTCTCGATGCATTCCTTACAAACGGAAATCGACAACGCAATCGGCAATATTTCAATCAATCCCGAGAGCTTACAAGCATTAGTCCAAGCCCAAGTCGAGCAGGCGATAGCGGACCAACAGGAGCTATTGCAGCACAAGATTCACTCTCTAATTACGGAAAATTTGAGTACTCAACAAAGGACTTACGTCATTTGGGGGAGTCTAGCTTTTGGAATGTTGATGTTTTTAATCGTTTTATTTCTCAGTTATCAGTCCAGTACGTACCGAAAGACAATCGCCAGTCAAAACCAAGTAATAGTCAACTTAGCGCACATGACGCAGCAGCAGGGGAGATAATTGATGCAGACCGAAATCGACAAGATTCTAGCGGAACAGAACAACTTGTTAGCAGAACAGAACAACTTGTTAGCACAGCAAAACAGCTATTTGTCTCAGCAAATCAGTTCCTTAAAAGTCACCGTGAGCACTTACAACGACTTAATCGAGACTCAGAAAACATTGATCACAGAGCTGAAAATGCAAATTTCCAAGCTGAAACAGGCAGGATTTTCAGAGGCATTGTTAAAGGACTATCAGAAAAACTTGCTAGCCCAATTGGAAACGCAGTCCACTACAGCCTTGAACAATCTGAACTTGGAAAATATTGTCATCGAATTAGTGGGGAAAAGAGTCGATCCATTGCTGTCGAAGCTAGAGCAGATGCCTGTGAGTCAAGACTTTTACAAAGATATAGAGACGCTGAAAGAGCAAGTAGCTTTGCTTGCGAACACCATCGAATCTTTAAAAGTTTTAATCAAGACCTTGATCAGCTAACTCAGGATTTTGCAGATTTTCGCCCTAAGCCAAAGCCTGCTACGGACTTTAGCAACTTGAGGACTGATGGTTACTATCCTGGCTATATTGCCTCTCACAAAGAGCTTTCAGCACAACAAGAACAAGCCTATCAAAGCAAAAACGTCATTTCACTCATTAACTTTACGGAGCAAAAGGCGAAAAATCTTAATGAATACATGAAACAAGCACGTAAAATGCTCTACTCACATGACTACCAGAGACTTGAAGAAATCATCAAAAATGATAAAAAAATGCTACGGCACTTGGAATGTGAAGTAATTTTAGCCCCTCAAAATTCGCACTTAAAGGAGCAAAGAGCCTCGTATCATGCATGTTTAGAGACTTTTGGAGAGATCACAGAGAATGTCCAAGCTATTCTAACCCCTCCCCATCAAAGCCAGGTTAAAGAACAAAGCTCTCAGCTTAAACCTTCAAGAGAGTCCAATCTCGATTTAAATTTTCATTAGAAAATCTAAACAGTTAGCAGCCCTTGAGGGCTGTTTTCTTTTAGGCATTAAAAGTGTTTCACAGAGCGAGTGTCTACGAGCGAACCACTAAAATTCGCATCTAGACTCTCTGAAAAACCGTTTTTTAGGGAGTGAAGCCTAAAAGAGTGAAAATCACATGCAGAGTATTGAGCCTAAACCGAGCGTAGCGAGTATAAAAAACTTATTACAATAACTTTTTAATGTGGGTCGATTCATAATTTAAAGCTTTGTCAAAAATAATTTTTAATTCATTAATGGCTGTTTTAGAACCTGCTTTTATATCTAGAATAATGTTCTGTTTATCTATATAAAATTCTATGAGGTCTTCACTAATACTAATTAAATTTGTGCTTTTTAACTTTAGTAAAGCGACATCAAAGTGTAGAAAAATTAATACTGTTTTGTCATTCAAAAGCTCAATATTTGAAGACAATAAAGTCACTGGATCATATATGTTGCTTATTTCAAATATTGTCATTTATTTCTCTAAAATCAGTTTTTGAGCAATTACTAATTTTATAGAGTTCTAAAATTTCACTTTATCAATTGTCTAGTTTTAACAAAAAAAAATTCAAACCTAAGCTTTTTTTCCTTTTACCAAAGTTGGTATTTGAGAAAAAATTGCCCCAGGAATCGAGCGAGAGCGAGATTCAATAGAGTTTGAGCGTAGCGAAAACCAAGGGCAATTTTTCATGTTTTCTCCTTTTTATTATTTTAATACTTTTAAAAGATTTTAGGCCCTCTGAAACGCTTATGTAGCAAGGCTTTTCAGCCCCAAACATGGACAGATTCCCGCAAAACATGGACAGATTCCCGCACTAATATGGACAGATTCCCGCACTAATATGGACAGATTCCCGCACTGTTGACACTAAAGAAGGACAGATATATATTTGTCCATAATAATTTAAAGTTACTATCAATATGCTTAAAAATAATTTGATCGTAAAATCAAATCAGGTCATTGAAGCGTCTTATACTCTTACAACAATAGAACAACGATTAATTCTAAGTGCTATTGCTCAGGTTCCAAAAGGCGAGGAAATATCAGACGATGTTTTATATCCTCTTACTACCAAAAATTTGGTCAAACTCGGTGGAGATGAAAAAGCATCACACAAAGAGTTTAAGAATGCCGTAAACCGTTTATATGAGCGATCTATCGTACTTCGGGATGGTGATGAGTCGGACTCATTTAGATGGATTCAAGAGAAAGTATTTAATGGATCTAAAGTAGCTTTTATTCGCTTCTCAAAGCCCATCTTGCCATTTTTATCTAATTTGAAATCTGAATTTACTAAATACTTAGAATCAGACATTGTTGGCATGTCTAGCCCTTACTCTATTCGTTTCTATGAACTAATAATGCAATACCGTAGTATCGGAAAACGTGAAATCAGCCTTGAAGATCTTCGTTGGATGTTCCAACTACAAAATAAATATCCAGTTTGGGCGGATTTAAAAAAACGAGTTATTGATCAGGCAACTAAAGAAATTAATGAGCATAGCCCCTACAATCTCACCATTGAGCCAAAACGGACAGGACGCAAGATCACAAGTATTGTTCTGAAGTTTCAAGACAAAAAAGTCTTAAAAACACCAAGAGAATCGTCAAATAATCCCCTTTTTGACACGCAGAGAAACCGCGATTTTAGCTCTCCTGACATTCAAACCTTTAGCGATGCTCTAAAACAGTCTAAAACAAGCGATTTAGGGCATAGAGCAAGTAAGATTACAGGGTTAATCATGTCGAATGGTTTAGCAGATCGATTTAAGCAAAGTGATGAATCAATTATAGGGATGATGAAACGTATCAAAGAAGAAATCACAACTGATACAACAGCAGATCAATGGGAAAACAAATTGAAAGAATTTGGCGTTGTTTTTTAGTCATGGCCAAATCATCCCACGACACAGCTATTCACATTGCAGAAACACTTTAATAGCTACAATAATTTGAAGAGTTTGATTTTGATATTGTTTTTTAAGAATCTGCTCTTCTTTAATAGCTTTTATCTGAATGCGTAATTATGATTCACTCCTACCTCAGCTTAGAATCAGATATGATTAATTAACTAGAACCATAATCAAAAAAGTAATGCCTAAATTTACTGTTGCTGAATTAGCTAAAAAATATGGGATCGCTCGTACATCTATTTATGATCGTATGAAGAATGGTTCTATCAGTTATGAAATTGATGCTAAGAATCGAAAAGTCATTGATCTTAGTGAAATGCAACGTGTATACGGTACGCCTGACAGTAAGGATTACAGTCAGGCTGACAGTACGAAAACAGACAACACTACAATAGAACTGTACAAGCAATTAATTGAAGAATTACGGCACGATAAGTCAGTTTCTGAAGAACGTGAAAGGCGTATGTACAAAGAGATTGAGCAACTTAAAGATAAAATTGACAACCTAACATTAGCACTTGGCTATACCCCTAAAAATATTCAGCCTGACAGTCAGGCTGACAGTACAAATGAACAAATCCGTACAACTACAGACTTACAAGAAATTGTACAGCCCGAACAAGTTACAGCAATAGAAAATAAGCCTATTCAGCAAACTGCTACGATAACACCTGAACCTAAAAAACGAGGTTTATTCGGTCGTTTGGCGAAGGCTGTTTTTGACAATTGATTCTTAACTTGATCTAATTAAAATCGTGGAACATTGTTTAAATATTAATCGTGGAACGTGAAAAATCACAAAAAAAGCCCACCTTGGGGAAGATGGGCTATAAACTAGAAACTACAGCTTTGAATTATAAGGATAATTATACAGCATTTCGTATAAGGTGTATTATGTTAATTTTAGGAATCCTTAAAGAATGTATGAATTAAAAATTATTGTTTCAGTAATCTTAATCCTAGCAGTCGTATGGGGAATACAATGGATGTTTCATGGCTTTCCAACAGGAAATTAAAACCATACTTCGCTGATTTTGGATAATCCGTATTATGTTAATTTTAGAAAATCTTAACTTTAGATAGATTAATCTAATATATTATTTTTCTCATAATTTCATAAATATCAATTATCTAATAAAGCTTTAAATCCTCTTGCTAAGCCTGTATGGTGTTCTATCAGAAAGATACTATGGAGGGTAATATGCATAGTTTTTCTGTAAAAGATTTAGATCAGTTAATAGAAGAAAATCTTAAAGAAAATAAAAAATCTAGTAAGCTATTGATTGGATATAAGTTATTTCATGATCTCATGAATGACTCAAAATTTTATACAGAAGTTACAGAATCTGCTCTTAGCTCTACCAAAAGAAAATATAAAGGTTTAAAGCTAAAAATAACTACAGATGAATATCAACTTCATTTTGAATAGATATCATAGGGAGAACTTGCTATGGAAAGAACAGTTATTGGTTTCATACTGGGTATTATTCTGATTTTACTGATCATATTTTATTTTAAAAAATAGAAAATATAGCTTTTTTTCTCCTCCATTTAACATAATGGCGGCTATACGAAATTTTTAAATTTTGTTTATTATCAAAAAGATAATCACATTTTTAAAATTTCGTATGTATAAGGTGTATTATGTTAATTTTAATTATTCTACATAGTTACATCTGTGCCTTATCTTCCCAAAATTTTGCTTTATCTAAATTTTTTTCTACACCTATTCCATATCGATACATAAATTCAAGATCCCTCATAGCCTCTTTACTGCCAAGAGACGCAGCTTTTTTAAATAAATCTAATGCCTTAGCAGTATCTTCAGTAACTCCCTCACCATTACGATATAAATTAGCTAAACCCACCATAGAATCAGTATGATTTAAGTCAGATCCTTTTGAGAACCACACAAAAGCTTTCTTATAATGTTCTTCAGCATCAGTTGGGTCCATATCTTCAACTAAACCAGCATATGTCGCATACCCATCACCAAGCCAATACATTGCATAGATATTGCCACTTTCCGCTGACTTAATAGCCCAGCTTTCGGCTTGAGCTTCATCTTCTTCAATACCGTAACCATGTATATATACATCGGCTAATTCTAATTGTGCTGATGAATCACCATTTTCAGCCTTTGTTAATAACTCATTTGAAAATGTTGGATTTGCCAAAGTTTCCATAGAAAAGATCAGTCCTAGAGCAATAGATGCAAGTTTGAAAAATTTCATTTTATGCCTTCAAATCAAAGTTATATTTAATTCGTTATGTTATTAATAATACTTTATTAAGATGAAAAATTAGAGTGATTTAACATAATGGCGCTTATACGAAATTAATGGATGTCCGTATAAATTACTTGCACATTGTATTCGATCGAATACAATGTGGTGAGAAGAGAAGGAATCCTCATGATTGAAATTAAACGTCTGCCAGAATTTGATGAATGGTTGGATGGCATTAAAGACAATATGACCCGTATCCGCCTGAATCGTCGATTAGATAAGGTTCAACGTGGAAACTGGGGAGACATTAAACCTCTCCAAGATGGCGTTTGGGAAATGAGAGAATTCTTCGGTTCTGGATGGAGGATGTATTACATCCAACATGGTGACGTAGTGATTGTAATGCTTGGTGGAGGAGATAAATCGACTCAACAACAAGACATCGATCGTGCAGTCAAACTATCGAAAACATTGGAGGATTAAAATGGTTAAAGTCGCTGATTTACCAAGTTTTGATATGGCTGAGTCACTCAAAACAGAAGAAGACATTCTGATGTATCTCAACATGGTTCTTGAAGACAATGATCCAGCTGAATTAGCTCATGCTCTTGGCGTAATTGCTAAAGCTCGTGGTATGACTCAAATCGCTAAAGAAGCAGGGATTGGGCGTGAAGCACTCTACAAAGCCCTACGTCAGGATTCAGCACCACGTTTTGATACGATTAATCGTGTAGTGAATGCTTTAGGCTTAAAACTCACAGTACAACATGCCTAAAATTTTAAAAAATGTAGTAAAAATGGGAGCTAAAGGCTCCCATTTTTGATTTCGTATAAGGTGTATTATGTTAATTTTAGAAAAATTAAAAATTTAACAATAAATAATAATAAAGAACTAAAGTATGATTTCATTGAAAACCTAGTTCTAGATACTAAAATTGGATTTCCAAAAGCAACAAGGTCATAGAATTAGAGCCTGTAAATAATTTTGTGTAATTGCTTTTCATAAATTTAAAGGTGATTGCTTAAGCGGTCACCGAATTCAATAATAAAGCGGCTCATGGCTAAACGCCAGTCGCGAATAGGCATATTCCACTTTTTAGACGCTGCATCAATTGCCAGGTAAATCACTTTACGTACAGAATCATCCGTTGGAAAGACTTTACGTTTTTTGATCGCTTGGCGTATTACGCTGTTTAATGACTCGATTGCGTTGGTAGTGTAGATGGCTTTGCGAATCTCGGCTGGATAAGCAAAGAAGGTATTCAGATTCTCCCAGTGTGTACGCCAGCTTTTGCTAATCTGTGGGTACTTGTCATCCCATGTTTGAGCAAATTGATCCAAGGCCATCAATGCAGCCTCTTCAGTAGGTGACTGATAAACGGCTTTTAAATCCTGAGTGACGGCTTTGTAATCTTTCCATGACACGTATTTCAAGCTGTTACGCAGCATATGGATAATGCACAGCTGGATATGGGTTTGCGGGTATACGCTGTTAATGGCATCAGGAAAGCCTTTTAGTCCATCCACACAGGCGATCAGAATATCCTGCAACCCTCGGTTTTTAAGCTCAGTCAGGACATTCAGCCAGAACTTTGCACCTTCATTCTCAGCCATCCACATACCGAGCAGTTCTTTCTGTCCATCAAGATTAATGCCTAAGGCAAGGAATACAGCCTTGTTGATGACACTGCCATTATGACGGACTTTAACCACAATACAGTCCATATAAACGATGGGATAGATCGCATCCAGCGGACGGTTTTGCCATTCAGCAACCTGCTCCTTGACGGCATCAGTCACCTTGGAAATGAGCGTTGGAGATACATCAGCATCATACATTTCCTTAAAGGTAGCAACAATTTCACGGGTAGTCATACCTTTGGCATAGAGGGATAGAATCTGGCTATCCATTTGCGTGATACGGGTCTGATTCTTTTTAATCAGCTGTGGCTCAAATGTACCGTCACGATCTCGTGGTGTGGTGATCTCAATCTCCCCATCATCGCTAAGCACGGTCTTACTGGAATAACCGTTACGGGCATTTGAACCGTTCTTACGAGCATTCTTTTCATGTCCGAGATGTTCGGTAAGTTCGGCATTGAGAGCCGTTTCAACAGTGAGTTTAGTCAACAATCGGGTGAATTGGTTGAGATCGTCTTCTGTTTTGATTCCTTTAGCAAATTCTGCTGCAAGGTCTTTTAGTTTTTGTTCGTTCATCATGTTGCCTGACTCCGTTGTGAATATGAACATAGCAAATTCAGGCAATTACACAATTTAATTTACAGTCTCTAGAATTATAGTAATTAACTACCTACTCTTAAGAAACCATTGATCACCACATGTTTCACATTCAGCGTCCCCACAACCACCATAATTAAAACAATCAGGATTTTCAGGAGGATTACTTATATCACTTACCTGATAAGGGTTTCTGGTTTTACCATGTAAAAAATGTTCATTCTCCCATCCGTTAATAAATCCTTGATCTCTTATGCCACAGTGATAAGAATTCATTTCTCTATAGTATTCGTTATAAAGAAAATTATGGACAAAGTCTCTAATTTCATAAGGATTACCATAAAACCATTCTGATCTTCTGCCAGTATTATAGTGATTTATAGGCTCATAATATTTAGCAACTTCTGTTAATACAGCTCTCTCAATTTGTGCAATTTCGGAACTACTAATACCAACTTTTACTTTGAATGCAACTAGTAGTGTATAAAAAGGATTCTGACTACTAGTAGCTCTAGTTTGTAATTCACCGTTAGTTAAACCAATTTTAGCCATTCCCATTCTATCAGTATCAATACCAATATAGATCCACGCTTCGACAGAGTTATATTGTCGTTTATGCTCATCCTCAAGAGATTGCATTTTGTAATCCCACATACAAAAGCTCCTAATTTACTTAGAATTTTAAAAAAGTACTAAAAATGTCCTTAACTTGAGCATTTCGCATAAAGTATATTTTAATAACCAAGAGACTTAAGGTATTTAGACAATCTTTTTAGAGATTTCTCTAAATATTCATCATCATTAGCCATACCTTGTTTTAATACTTCTATTAATGCAGGATTCTTTGACAAAGTAATACGAAAATCATCATAGATTGGTAAGGTTTCATTCTTAGCATAACTAATAGAAGCACATAACAAACTAGCTAGATCTAATACACGATGAAGAGGTAATTCTTCAGATTGGCGAGACCATTTCTCACCAGTGTATCTCCAAACTTTTGCAGACAAATCCATTTCTTTGGCATTACTCCATTGTGCTAAACCTATTGATAAGCCTTCCGCATCTGTTTGATTAGCAAATTTCCCATCTAATTGTGTGTAATCTTCTAATTTTACAATTGGCTTATGTGACAAATGATTTGGTATATCCATTTCCCTACTCCTTAGTAACCTATTTACTAAACAATTTATTAAACAACTTAATAACAATATTACTAAATCGATTACTAAAGTAAAGCTTTATTTTTCATTCCATTTAACATAATAGAGCTTATACGAAACGAAAAATAAATAGTGTTATATTTCAAAAAGTTATGCTATAAGAA
>NZ_NEGD01000026.1:0-15084 GCF_002135245.1 Acinetobacter sp. ANC 4218
GCTAAATTTGAGTGCGTTTCGTGTGGATATGTTGCGAATGCGGATATTAACGCATCTCGTAACATCTTAGCGGTAGGACATACCGTTTTGTCTGTGGAGGGAAGACGCAGTAAAGGTCGCCCTGCGAAGCAGAAAGCAAGCGAAATCCGTGAGGAAGTCGCCTAAGAGCCTTTGCTTTTAGAATCCCTGAGAAACGAGTTTCGCAAGGAGCTAGTCGAAAGTGGTGGGAGTATGTCAATGTGTCATTTTGGCAAATGGTTTCAATCAAATCATGCTAAATTCGAAAAAATCAATACTGACAAAACCCGGGAACTGGAGCAGGCGCATTATCTTGTGCATCATCATTTGCATCATATATTTTCCAAGCTCAGAGACAATCAGTGCGTAGAGGCAGCTTTAGTCAGTCAATATCAAAAAAGTCAGAATGATCTGCTGGAACTGCTGATTTATTTTAGAACCCATTTGATTACCCAGGCATTGCAGTACGACCCTTTAACCGGTTTGGCCTTAAGATATGGAATGGAGAATCAATTCAGTACCTTGCGTCAGAGTACTGAAAAAAACCAGAAAATAATGGCGGTCGGTTTACTGGATTTGGATCATTTTAAAGAGGTCAATGATCAATATGGACATCAGGCGGGTGATGAAGTTCTTGCTCATACGGCGCAGATCCTGCGTGATTCTCTTCGAGACACGGACAACATTTTTTGCTTTGGTGGCGAGGAATTTCTAATCTTTCTAGAAGTGGACAATGCTGATTCCCTGCATGAGATTATCGACAGAATTTTTCATTCACTGCATAGCAATCCGACCCAACTAAAAAGTGGTGAAGTGATCTATATCACCGCCACGGTCGGTATTATCCACGTCGAGCCTGATGAAACCATGGAAAAAGCCATTGCAAGAGCGGACCAGGCGATGTATTCAGGAAAGCAGCAGGGACGAGACCGGGCAGTCTTTGCATGACAAGATATTTTGTAGCTTGCTCGTCTGCTGGGTGTCTGATTTATAAATATAGCTAAGTTACGCTAAGTGGGCTTTCCTGAGGGCTTTGTTGCATAAACATTCAAAAGCTGAGTTTTCCCCAATCCATTCAAATTTAAGAGACAACTTGGGTGTGAGGTCTACCTAATTCCGTAAATCTATTCAGAACTGCCACACGCGCATGAATTTCATTGACCTGACTTTGAAAATGTCTTGCCGTCAGCTTATCTCCTAATAATTTGATGCAATGCATCTTGGTTTCCACCAAACTACGACGGTGATAACCCGACCATTTTTTCCATAGGGTTCTGCCTAAATGTTTAACCGTTTGAAGTAACTCATTTCGTTCTATTGAACTTATTTTAGAATCTTTCCAGGGCTTGGCATTCTTTCTGGGTGGAATTACTGCATGTGCTTGACGATCTGAAATCACTTGTCTGCAGCACTTCGTGTCGTACGCGCCATCGGTATAGACAGAATCTATTCGCTCATCTAGTGGAATTTGATCCAGTAAATCACCTAGTACTTGTGAATCACTGACATTATTTGTCGTAAGCTGAACGGCACGTATTTGCAGTGTTTCAGCATCTATACCAATATGCAGTTTACGCCATTGCCGACGGTATTCAGGCTGATGTTTTTTACGCTTCCATTCGCCTTCACCTAAAAATTTTAAACCCGTAGAGTCGACGAGTAGGTGTAACCCATCACGACTTTTCTGATAGCTTATCGCAATATCAATATGCTTTTGTCGTCTACAAAGGGTGGAGTAATCTGGTGCTGTCCAATTCAAGCCACAGAGTTTAATCAGGCTTTGAACAAAGCCAGTAACCATACGTAAAGAAAGACGGAATAGAGATTTGATCATTAAACAGCATTGAATCGCTGTATCGGAATAAGTTTGATTTCGTCCGTGCTTGCCTTGTGGTTGTGCATACCATTGCGTCTTAGGATCAAACCAGATTGAAATATTTCCTCGCTTGATTAAAGCTTGGTTATACGAGGACCAATTGGTTGTACGATAGATTTTAGGTGTAGGCTTCTTCATCTGGAAATTATATTGCTGAAGAAGCCTTCAAGAATAGCTTTGTGCAACAAAGCCACCCAAAACTAATAACACCGTTATTTAGAAATGCATACTACTCTTTATTATTTTATAGATAAATCTGGGTTATTAAACATTTAATTTAAAAAATAATATTTATACATAAAAAACAAAAAATATAATACTATTATTTAATCAATATTATATTTTTATTATTATACTTATGCCCTCTTCGACACTCCAAAAAATCTTGGTTAAAAACAATCATAGATTGACTTCAAAAAACAGCAACCCACCTCCGCACACAGAAAACCAACTAAAAATTAGATCAAAAAATATCCATTACTACCGTTACACGGCGAAAAAAATTTCAATACATACCCATTTTTGATTTTTCGTCCGTTCAATACAGACCCAAATTATTTTCAATACAGACCCATTTAAGGGTTTTAGCCCCACCGTTACACGGCAAAACGCAAAGTGTTACACGGCGAAATCCAAATCGTTACACGGCGAAATCCAAATCGTTACACGGCGAAATGCTAAGTGTTACACGGCAAAACCCCAAATACCCCCCATTTATTAATCTAAATTTTATGATTAAACAACTCTAGTATTTATATAAATTCAGTATGTATTCTATATATTCAAATATTTATTTTCTGATTTTTATTTAAATTAATATTTATTGCAATAAAAAATAAAAATCTATTAAATATTTTTAATATTAAATTAAAGAAAATCCCATATAGAAACAAATTATTTTAATAATACTTTATAACCATCCCTAAAAAAAATAAATATTATTGGCATCAAAAAACACACTATTGTCAATAAAAATATACTGATTGGCATCAAAGAAATACTAATTTCCATTGATTGGAATGAATTGGCACGAATTGGAATTGTGATGGCTAATTTTGACTCAACAAATAATTTTATTGCCAATAAAAATATACTCATTGGCATCAAAGAAATGCTAATTTCCATTGATTGGAATGAATTGGCACGAATTGGAATTGTGATGGCTAATTTTGACTCAACAAATAATTTTATTGCCAATAAAAATATACTCATTGGCATCTAAAAACAGGTTTTTGAGAGAGCTTTATACCTCCAAAACAGGTTTATATGCCTGAATCTAACCAATCAAGCGCCACTGTTATTGAGACTATAATGGCAAAGTTGAGCGACACTTTGGTTTGCAAGGATATTTACTAAGGTATCCATCTAGAATAAGAATGGGTGTTCAAGTAGTTGTTGATTTTGCAGATTAAGTTAAAAACCAGAATATGTAACAAAATTTTAGAATGTAGAAGAAGCGTTACTTTAAATTAAAAATAGAACACTGCCAGATACACTACATCATCTTTACAGGTCGAGTGTGAGGGATTCGCAGATCAAGCGATATGTCCTTTACTCAGTAAATTAAATATTTAAAACCTTAAAGAGAGTATCTTTTGCAACAATTTAACTTTATTCAAAATCTTCAAGAATGGTCTAATCAATACCCCTGGTTAGAGATGGTTTCCTCCTTCAGTATTGTGATTTTTTTGGCAATCCTCGCTAATTTTTTTTCCAAACAAGTCATTGTACGTGGCATACGCAAGCTTATTTCGAAAACAGGCTTTGGCAATAACGACATCGTTACCCAATATAGTGTAATACAGCGTATAGCGAATATTGTACCTGCACTGGTGATCATGAATGGGATTTCTACAGTTCCTCACCTGTCAGATAAAGTTGAAAATTTTGTGCAAATGGGCACACAGGCTTTTATATTCTTGACTATTGCACTGGCAATATCAGAATTTCTCAATATTTTTAACCTGATTTATCAGCGTAATCCTAAATCTAGAAACAAACCTATTAAAGGATACCTGCAGTTAGTAAAACTGATTATTTATGTGGTCTGTGTCCTGATGATTATTGGCACGTTCCTAGATAAAGATGTGTTTACTTTACTGGCAGGTTTTGGAGCAATGGCAGCCGTATTGATGCTGGTGTTTCAAAATACCATCTTGTCTTTAGTCGCATCTGTACAAATTTCTTCGTATGACATGGTGCGTATTGGTGATTGGATTGAAATGCCATCACTAAATGCAGATGGTGATGTCATTGATATCTCCTTGCATACGGTCACAGTACAAAACTGGGACAAAACACTCACCACGATTCCAACCAACAAACTGATTACTGATACCTTTAAAAACTGGCGAGGCATGCAGGATGCGGGGGTAAGACGGATTAAACGTTCATTGCTGATCGATCAAAGCTCCGTGCATTTTATGACGTCTCAAGAACAAGACAAGCTGAAAAATTTCTTATTACTAGATCACTATCTCAATAGTAAAAATGAGGAACTTGAACAGTCCAATCAGCAGTTAGTCAATCAGTCTCAATATAACCACCGTCGTTTAACCAATCTGGGTACTTTCCGTGCTTATATTGAGTTTTACTTGAAACAACACCCAAGCATAAACAATACAGAAGCGTTGATTATTCGCCAGTTACAACCGACTAGCGAAGGTTTACCTTTAGAAATTTATGCCTTCACTCAAACCGCGCTCTGGAAGGAGTATGAAAATATCCAGTCAGATATTTTTGATCATTTAATTGCGATTATTCCTGAGTTTGGCTTAAAACTGTATCAAGCACCTTCCGGTACAGACTTCAGGCAATTGGCAATCACGACTTCAGAAAGGCTTGAATATAACTAAGGCATTATATTGTGAAGCTCAGCAATCTCCATCCTCTAACAATTCTGAAGTACTAAATGAAGTTCTAGCACCTAATCCGTTTAGTTCTTTACATCAAATAGATAGTTAAACATGAGAGCTGCTTTCTTTTAAATAAGTAGCTCATCTAATAATTTTTCTTCTTTTGGAGCTTTGTTCCAATACAAAATATGGGGGGAATTATGCCTTCGAAAAACGAATCCTGGTTTGATAATGTCAATCCAAATGTTTTTTTGAGTACCGTTGCACTCATTTCTGTTTTTTTGACATTTGTGATTTTTACGCCTGCAGCATTTGATCTGATTACACAGCAGCTAAATCAATGGATTACCCATTCATTTAGCTGGTTCTATGTGTTGTCTGTCGCAATATTTTTGATCGTACTCGCGTGTATTGCCTTATCGAAAATAGGGCAAATCAAACTTGGCCCCGATCACAGTGAACCTGAATATAAAAACAGCTCCTGGTTTGCCATGCTTTTTACTGCGGGGATGGGCATTGGTCTAATGTTTTTTGGGATTGCGGAGCCTGTCATGCACTATGTCAGCCCACCAACCGGAACGCCCGAAACCATTCAATCAGCGCAACAGGCGATGAGAATTACGTTTTTCCATTGGGGCTTACATGCTTGGGCAATTTATGCCTTGGTAGGTTTAAGTCTGGCATATTTCTCATTCAGACATAACTTACCTTTAAAAGTTCGCTCAGGTCTATAAGTGCCTTGCAATCTGCAGTGATCATGAGTGCCTTGCCTTTTACTTTCATTATGCTGTTATTGTGCTGGGGGTTAATCAAGGCACTACGTTTAGATGTCTTAAAAGTACAGGCCCTACAAAGTGCTAGGATCACACCACGAGCTATACAAAACCCAAGAAGCTGGCAACAGCGTCTAGGTTTAATTATGCATTACCCACATTCTAAAGCCGAAGTAACGGCCTATATTCATCAGAATGTTCATCAGGCTTTTCAGAACATAAAACATGAATTTCAGTGCCGGAATCTGGATGTTTCAATCCGTGAGGTTGATGGGGGGCTATTACTGAAAGTAGATCATCAAAATGAAATCAACTTCATCTATCAAGTCGTGGCTACTGAAACACGAGCTCCGAGTTTTATGCTCGATGACGAAAGTAGCCTCTCTCAGAAATATTACAAAGCGGAAGTTTTTCTAAAAGAAGGGGGAAAAAACTACAATGTCATGGAATGGACACAAGAAGATTTACTCCAGGACATTATTGATCAATACGAACGCCACTTGTATTTTTTAAATGTAGTCCGTAATTAAACAATCTACATAGCAGTTCAAATTAACAAGTATTAGTTTGAACTGCTATCTTTTTGATTAACAATATCTTGATTTACCAAAAAATTTAATAGTACAGCATCCGTCTTCATTCTAACCTTGAACCAATTTTCAATGCGAATTTGATCTTCACTCGATAGTGGTTCAGATGTTCTCACACTAAGTTGCAGTATTTGCTTTTGATTGGGATCAGTCGGTAAATCAATGCCTTGTCCTAGAAAAATAGAGCTTACAGTGGGATGCTGTGCACGTAGCTCTGCAAAAACATCATTTGCATTGGCAAATAAAGCATTTTTCACCCTTAATTCTTGCTGTAATTGTTTTACCTGTTCATCCTTTTGGCGCAGGGCTTCTTGTCCATTCAGATACAAATCACTCAATACCCCAGATTTTAAGGCAGTCACATCAACCTTATCATCATTGGTTTGATGCACAATAATTTTAGTTCCTTCGAGATTTGCAACAGCAAGTCTCCCTTCAATATTCTGCAACGTCGCCTGACTTAAGGGCAAACCGACTAAAGCCAACTCAATGGTCCGTGTCTTGCTATCAATTTTTGAACTGGCGACTTGTGTTTCTTTAAAGGTAAATTCTTGTGTAATGAATTTGTTGGCAGTTGATTTAAAAACTTCTTCATTAACTAATTTAGTCGCCAGATAGGCACTTGGAATTGCGGTCACCATTGCGATCATCAGCAAAGATATTTTTACACATCTTTCTACTTTTTCGTCAGCAAAACTATGTGGCTTTAACCTTAAAATCCGGATACCGATAATAGTTGCCAAACTGATGAACACACAATTGATGGTATATAAATACAGTGCACCACCAACAAAGCTCCACTGTCCAGTTGCAATACCAAATCCAGCAGTACAGACAGGTGGCATCAATGCTGTAGCAATCGCCACCCCTGGAATAACATTTGATTTTTCTTCTCGAGTGATCCCAATGATTCCTGCCAATCCACCAAATAATGCGATGAGCACATCCCAAACGGTTGGGCTAGTTCGTGATAAAAGTTCAGATTGTGCATTATCGAGGGGTGATATCGAGAAATATAGAGTGGATACGACCAAGCTGATCAGTGTTGCAATAACTAGGTTGAAGAGTGCCCGTTTTACCAGTTTAAAGTCATAAACTGCTACACCCAGCCCCACCCCCATGATCGGTCCCATAAGTGGAGAAATTAGCATTGCGCCAATAACCACGGCTGTTGAATTGATATTTAATCCGACTGATGCAATAAAAATAGCGAATATTAAAATCCAGGGAATGGCTCCTGATAGCTCAATCCCATCACGAATACGACGCTCGATTTCATCATCTTCTGCCTTATCTGCCAGCAGACTAAAGCGATGGCGTGCACGTCTTAATCTACTTGTATAATTAAAGGAGGAGTTGTGTTTATTAGAGGTGTTGGTCAATTTAACATCCTACTTTTTATCCATCTGTGGAAAGACCTTTAATCTCAGTCGATTTTTGGTCCTCGTGATTACCTTAGAGTGAGAAAATGAAACATTCCAGAAAACTAACTTTACTCAAAATTACAAAAAAGTCTTAATATCTCCTGCGATTGATTAATTAATAAACATAAATGTTTCATTTCTTATAATCGTTTCATCAAGTTATCAGTTCTCCTTATGATTTGTCAGATTGTAGTGTTACAGTAAGAGGGATTATAAGTGCTTAAATTTAATAATGATATTATTCATGGGGCAATTTTCGACATGGATGGAACCATGTTTGATACTGAACGTTTACGTTTTCAAACCTTGAAGCAAGCATCTCAGGAATTGATCGGTGTTTCATTTAGTGATGCTTATTTAATGGCTTGTCTGGGACTCAGTGCAAGTAGTGCACATCAACTAGCCAAACAGCAGTATGGGGACGATATCCCTTATGCAGAGATCCGACAACGAGCTGATGAGCTTGAACTCGAAAGTGTCAGAAGTTTAGGTGTACCCATTAAAAAAGGGTTGGTACAGGTACTAGAACGTTTACGTAAATCTGGTTTACGCATGGCAGTTGCGACATCAAGTCGTCGCTTAATTGCTGAAGAATATCTGATCAATGCCAACGTTTATAAATTCTTTGATGTACTGGTGTGTGGTGATGAAGTACAGAAAGGTAAACCACATCCGGAAATTTTTCTTTCCGCTGCTGAAAAACTCAATTTACCTACATCAGAATGCTTAATGTTCGAGGATTCGGAAAATGGTATTACTTCAGCCTATAATGCTGGTGGGGTTACCATCTTGCTACAAGACATCAAGGAACCTAATTCCAACATGCTGGCCAAAACAGATTACTTTTTTGAAAGTATGTATGACTGCCTGCATCAATTGGATCAACATACACTAAACTTGGAAATGCCAACACTTCAAGAGTCTTTTCCACAAAGTCTGAATCAATTGACCGTTGGCATTCATGGATTTGGTGCGATTGGCGGTGGCTTCATGGCACAGATCCTGTCCCACTGGGATGGCTATACACGTCCAAAGCGAATCTATGCCTCAACCCATAATTCCTTGTATCGTTCAGCAGTGAATGCCTTTGGCAGTTACTGTATTCGTTATGGCCAGCTTTCCTATGATGAACGTATTGAAAATATGCATATCATTGATGCGGGTAATATTGAACAGATGCAGGAGATGTATATTGCCTCAAGCATGATAGCTGTTTGCTTGCCGGAACAGGCGATTGCAACTGAGGCCAGAACAATTGCCCAAGGCTTATATGCCCGTCATATTGCCAATAATGAACAGTTCACGAATCCTTTAACCGTCCTCATTATCTTAAATAAAATCGGTGCTAAACACTTATTGCTTGAACATGTGCATAGCGCTTTGGTTGAAATTACAGCTCCAGACATTGCTGAGCAGATTTTAGAGCAGCATTATTTCTGTGATACGGTCGTTAACCGAATGGTTTCCAAATTGACCGACCAAAACCTTTACCGTCAGTTGCGTATTAAGTACAACATTTTTAAGCAATACCAACTCGATCACGACCTTGATCATGCTGATATTGAAGATGCTACCCGTTTGAATCCTGAACAGGAAAGGTTAGCTTCAATGTATGTCGAAGAGATGTGCAGTAACTTTAAACCCAGCCATATTTTGCAGACCATGGACTTGATTCTATTCCATGCAGAAGTGGACATGCCGATTTACGTAGAAAATAACAGTCCCTTGCTAGGCAAAATGCGTCAGATGGTGTTGGTGGATGATATTCAGGAAATTCAGTTGATAAAAAACAGGTTATGGAATGGTGTTCATGCCATGACTACCTGGTACGCAACACGCCTCGGCTACGAAACGATTGGTTTAGCTATGGCAGACCCAAAAGTGAGAGAGTTTATGGAGGGGCTTCTTGAAGAAGTGAAGGCTGGGCTTACCCTTACCCTACCACATCGCAAAAATGATCTTGATGATCTGGCAAAAAGCTTTATTAATTCTTGTGTCAATGCCTACAAAGATCCGTGTGAACGTGTAGCACGTGATCCTTTACGAAAGTTAGCCGCTTCAGAACGCGTCTTGGGATCAATTGCTTGTAATATTCAGCAGGGCTTACCTTACCAGAACTTAAGTCAAGGTGCCTTATATGGTTACTACTACTCTATTCAGCAAAAAGATATTAGCTATGGTGAAGCAATTGAACATCTTAAAATTCAGTTAGGGCAATCTGGATTAAACGAGCAACATCAGCAAACCCTACAGCGAAATATTGAAACACAGTTAGCTCAATTGCTCCCGGCTAAACATAAGACGCACAATCCTCATTGTGTAGACCTAGCAAAGCAAATGGATCATAGCCTGACCTGATTGTGTCATAGGATTTAACCAGAATAGAATAAACTCATATTTATGAGGTCAAGCATGCTTGACCTCATGTGTACAATAATTTCCCAAGGATAAATTTAACAAGCCGACTTCATTTTTTAAAATATTTAAGTTTTGAAGTGACTGATAAAAATATAAGCTAAAACTCCACACGCAATTGAGAAAGGCACAACGACAGCTAACCAAATACTAAACTGACAACTTAAATTTTGAATCAATTGTGCAGATGGAGTTTCATAAAATGGTTATGTGTGTCTAGAGTTTTAGTGGCTATTCACTATTATGGTCAGGGTTATAGATTTGATTATCGGAAGAATAAGAAACTTGCCAAACCAGAGAAAAATCAAAGATGGATTCGTGTAAATGGTGATTATATTCTAATTAATACAGTGAACCACCGTATCTTAAGAGTTGTTCCTGGTTGATCTTTGTAATCTGATTATCAAAAGGGAGCGGCACTGTTGCAAATAGCTGCTGATGGTAAGCTAAATCGTTTTTAGCTAAAGGTTTAACCTATGAATCCCTTCCATGGTCGGCATTTTCAGGGCGAAATCATCCTTTGGGCTGTGCGCTGGTATTGTAAATATGGCATCAGCTATCGTGAACTTCAGGAAATGCTTGCCGAACGTGGTGTAAAGGTTGATCACACCACTATTTACGTTGGGTTCAGCACTATGCTCCTGAAATAGAAAGACGCTTACGCTGGTACTGGCGTAATCTTAGTGATCTGAGCTCATGGCATATTAATGAAACTTATGTAAAAGTGAATGGACAATGGTCTTATCTGTATCGTGCAGTCGATCAACGTGGCCATACCATTGATTTTTACCTTTCTTCTAGACGTAATACCAAATCAGCCTATTGTTTTCTTGGAAAATTTTAAATAATGTAAAGAAATGGCAAATTCCACGGGTGATTAATACGGATAAAGCACCCACATATGGACGTGCTTTATCATGGTTAAAACAGGAAAGAAAATGTCCACCAGACCTTGAGCACAGGCAGGTTAAGTACAAAAATAACGTGATCGAATGTGATCATGGCAAGATAAAGCGGATTATCAGGGCCACGTTAGGATTCAAATCCATGAAGACAGCTTATGCCACAATTAAAGGGATTGAAGTCATGCGTGCACTGCGTAAAGGACAAGCTTCGTCATTTTATTATGGTCAGCCTCAGGGTGAAGTGCATTTAATCAACAGGGTTTTCGGTCTCTAAGCTTTTTTGAATCGGATATCCGACTTAGCTCCCTATTTGCAACAGTGCCATAAAAACCCAGTTCTATGCACCGGATTTTTCTATTTGGGGCTTACAAACAAACATTGACCTAGAACGACAAAACGTAGTTTTTAGATAGCTAGTTATAGCTAACTTACAACTAGGTTTAGTTATTTTAATTAAACTATTGATTAAGCCCACTTAACATATTGATTTATTAATTAATATTTTGATTTTTTGATATATTCCGCCACTGAATATTACTTGAATAGCGTACAAAATAATCAATAGAAACTGCTGTAGTTTCTGAATGACCTTTCTAGGTCCTTAGTTTATAAGCCTGCCTCACTTTCCTTGAGCGGGCTTTTTTTTGCTTGGATTTTAATTGTCATTATTCAATTACTCCTTTGATGGGTTGAATAGCCACTGATTTTATAGATACCTTTTAGTTAGATTTTTCAGTTTTTATAAGAACTACTGATTAGGACCTTGACACCCTGCTTTTTACTGGATAATCTTATTTCAACGCAGCAAAATCTGTGTGCAGGCGTGAGAACCTGATAAAATATCTAGGTGCAATTAAATGTCGCACTTGCGGCTATTTTTTTGCCTACTGTTAAGCAGTCCCTATGGTAGCTTAGCAGGGCAGCTTCGTGCTGGCTGATCCTAGATTCAGTATTCTCACCCCTGTTAAGTTGCCTCCATTGCCGTGAGAAGCGATGGAGATAATTAAACTCTTATCTAGGAAACTGCTATGCATACTAAATTCAATGATGCAAACCCATGCATGCCAAAAAACCTCGCTAAACAACTGATTGTCGAAAGCGCTAAACTTCTGAATCATCAACAACGCCAAGCCTTGCTCGATATTTTCATGACTTTAGATCAGGCGGAAAAAACAGCTGAAAAGACACTTCAGCAACATGCTGTAGCGCAACAAAGCACCCACAACTTTTCTCAAGATCACGAATGCCAAGAAGACAATCAGGAATATTGGTCAGGTCATTACTATGATTCTTACAGTCAAGAATATCCGGAAGATTGGGTAAAACGGACTCAGTCCACCCCACATCGTCATAAGTTCCCTAGAACTGCTTACTGATCGTGGGGGGGCCTCTTTAAAAGTAGGCATCATAATCCGAGCTACTCGACTGAGTTGGCTCGGATGAGGATGAATACCGGGGAAACTGAGGGATTTGAGAACCTGATGACAGTCGTTGATTTACATTTCAAAATCCAGTCCTGGACTGCGCTTAGCAGCCCGTTGCTCTGCTTGCAGTTTTTTACCCTGATCTAACTCATCTAGAGCCGTGAAGATATCTCCTGAATTAAATCCCCTAAATTTTCTTGATAGCTCTCGACTGGTTATTAGGTAGGACATTTCTACTTGGGAATAACAACCGATGTTATTCACCAATTAAAATGTCTATGCGATAAACCATTTAAAATGTCCTGTTTTTAACTGCAAGAGTCAAGAACAGGATTTAAATTTCTTTGTTCAATAACAGCTTTCTGAGCTTTACGACTCGGCATACTTTTCTTGAGACGGGAACGTTTATTTTGTTTTTCCAACTCTTCATGCTGTTGCTGGATATGCGCCAGAACTGAGCCTAATCTTTTATTCTCAACAATCTCATTTTGCTGTAGCCCAGCCAATTTATTGAAGATGCTGTAATTGAGCTTTCGGCCTTCGTGCATGATGGCTACAGTGCCATCCGGGTACTCCAGAAATGAAATGTATTGCCCAACAAGTTTGTGATTCAGTGCTGTTGGCTCAAGCATATAAATACACTTGTCATAAGTGATGGTCAGGTTCTTCGTGACCTTACGCGGTTCCTGCCAAGTAAAAATATCCTCCAGCTCAGCATCAGATTCGGTTAATGGTCGATGTAAATTCTTTGAGTTTCGCGCACATTTGGCGAACTTCTGATTGAACTGCTCAATAAAGCAGGGCAGCCAGGCATTTGCTTCGGCAATCGAACTGATACCCTCCAGGCGCATCTCCTTGATCAGACGGTCCTGAAGTGTCCTGTTGGCACGTTCCACACGTCCTTTTGCTTGTGGTGAGTTGGCAAAGATAATATCAATGTTTAACTCATTCAGAATCTGCCCAAATTGCGTGATCTTGCTGTCCTGGCTCGATTTCTGATTCACTCGGAAGACCGAGTGTTTATCGCTATAAAAGGCCAGAGGCTTGCCGTATTGCTCAATGTAGGCTCTAGTCGAAAGCATATAATCGAAGGTCGTTTCCGCCTCACAGAAGCGCAGATGCAACAGCTTTCCAGTGGCATCATCGATATACACCAATAAACAGCACTTAGCAGCGCGTCCTTCGAACCAGTCATGATATGAGCCATCAATCTGGATCAGCTCACCGAAGCAATCACGGTTATATCGAGGCTGATATGGGCGTTTAAGACGCTTGGATCGTGGAATCCAGAGCCCATTGGCCGTCATCCAGCGCCGAAGCGTTTCTACCGGGATATTCAGGTCAAATATGCTGCTGAGCTTCTCATGGGCCAAGGTGGGTCCAAATCCCAGCAGATGTTCAGAAATAATGGAAAGGCACTTTGATTTTAACAAGTCATCATGGCGACGATGACCTGGTTGACCACGACTGGCATGCGCCATACCTGAGACACCATCTTGATTGAGCTTTTGTAATAACCGGGTAATTTGACGGGTTGAAAGATTGAGAATTTCAGCAGCACGGACTTGTGTAATACGTTGATCTCGAACGTCTTGCAGAACAGCAAGACGTTGAATTTCTTTGTCAGACATAGTGATCAGCATCTATATTTCATATCCAGTCCATGATGGCTAAACCATCATAAACTAGACATTTTTATTGGTGAGAATATAGACATTTTGAATGGGTTCTAACAAGTGTATTGCGTATAACCACCATTATGTTAAATGAGGTACTTACATACGTCATTCCTCTCTAATTTCTACTGTATGGAATAATTCAATCAGTTTAGTATTAATGAAGTAGATATAAAACATCATCCGATGGTTTTATAAGAACAATAATTACATATGACACATTCTTCACATTTAGGTTTTCTTGCATGACATACTTTCATGCCATGTTGAATTAACCATTCGTGAGCATGCTTTTTAAATTCAATTGGTGTGATGGTATTTATAGTCTCAGCTGCAATTTCAGCCGAAGATGTTTTCACGATACCTAGCCTATTTAGTAGTCTTAAAATGTGCGTATCTACAGCGATACTAGGGGTGTCGAATACAAAATTCATCATAATATCTGCAACCTTTGGCCCAACTCCTTGCAATGAGAGTAAGTCTTTTTTGTTGCTTGGTATCTCACCATTAAACTTAGTAATAATCTGATGAGCCATAACTTTTAGGTTTTTAGTTTTACGATTGTAATGTGCTACAGGTTTAATTATTTCTCTTAATTCTTCATCCTCTAGTTTTAATAGTTCCTCAAATGTTGATACCTTTTCATATAACGGAACGCATGCTTTTACAACTCTGCTAGTCGTAGTCATAGTTGATAAGCAGACAGAAACCAGACTTTTAAAAGGATTGCTTGATAATCCATTGGTCATCCATGGATCATCTGTATTCTCGAAAATTTCATAGGTCTGGCTTAAGATTAAGTAAATTTTCGAAATTTTTTCTGGATTTGTAGTCATGAAAGAAATCTAAACTATTAAAAGTGCTTTAACTTTATAAAAATTTAAGAAAAAATGTCAGTATTACTTTTCATTTTTATTAGTAGATAAAAGATCATTTATAAAAAATTGAACTTACACAAATAGTTTACAAGCTCTGGTTAAGATTTTCTAAAATTAACATAATACAGCTTATACGCAATAACATTGTTAGAACCCATTCAAAATGTCTATATTCTCACCAATAAAAATGTCTAGTTTATGATGGTTTTTATCACCATGGACTGGATATAAAATATAGATGCTGATCACT
>NZ_NEGD01000027.1:0-11039 GCF_002135245.1 Acinetobacter sp. ANC 4218
GGTTGCATCAATCTGTGTGCTGCTCCCCAATACATTCTTCACACTATTTTGCGCTGTATATAGCTGACTGCCATTCACTGCATCTGTCGATGTTGAATTGACATCCCCAGCTTTAACATTGGTGATCTTCTGATTGCCTGCATTGATCCCTATCGCTTTGTCGATAATAATGTTGCCAAGAGTCACTTTGTCAACACTAATATTTTTGGCTAAATCATAGTTAATAGTATTATCCGCACTGCGGGTAGCAACTAAATTTCCATCTGTATTGCGGAAATCAACTGTTTCACCTAGCTTAACTTTATCTGAATTAGCACTTTGGGCTGAGATACTGAAACCTTTATCAGTTAAAGTTGTATTTAGCTGATTTTGTGCAGAAAGCAACTGTTCCTCGGTCGCTGCTCGACCACTATTGTAAGTGCCTGCAGGATTCCACGTTGTATTGCTTAACCCAGTAACATCATTTGTCGAAGTATTTACCTTCACATTACCGGCTTTTAATCCAGTATCCGTTAAAGTATTTGTACCGACTTTAACTTCATTATTTTTTATGCTCGCAGAGCCTGTTGTCACACTACCATTGCTACCAAGATTTATTGTTTCAGCAAGACGAATATCTAGCTGATTTGTTCCATTGGCAACCACACCTATATTCCCGGTGGCAGCGAGTGTACCTGTTGCACCGCCTTTCACATTTAGCGTTTCACCAAGTTTACGGGATACTTGAACCCCTGTATCACCAGCAAAGTCTAATGGTTGATTCACTGCGGTATCTAATGCAGTTAAGGCTGCACCTACATTACTAACCGTAGTTTTTGTACCTGTTCCTGCCGGGTTAGTTGTAACGGTATAACTTGGCGCACTAATTGCTCCAGTAGCTTGATTGGCTAATGCCCCACCACCTAATGCTTGTGCTGTTTTATTCGCTAGGTTGGCTAATTCTTCATTGGTTTGGAATAACTGGCTACCATTAATTGCATCAGTACTTGAACCAGATACTCGACCTGCAGCGACATTAATGATTTGACGTTCATTACCTAAACTGCCCACACTCACAGTTGATGTTGGATTTATGCCTGCATAATTATAGGTTTTACCGTTAACAATTGCACTTGCTGTTGGTGTTGCATTACCAGAAATCGATCCACTACCCAAGGCAACTGCATTTGTATGTGTAACTGTTGCACCAGTACCTAAAGCAAAACCATTGGTTGCAGATACATTAGCACCTGTACCTATAGCATTCGAACTTTCAGCACCAGCTTTAGCCCCATTACCAAATGCATTCGCATTTAAACCTGCTGCATCTGCACTTTTACCTATAGCAGACGCATTGAGGCCACTTGCAACGGCACTTGTACCTAACGCAAGCGTATCCTGTCTTAATGCTTGAGCGCCTGTACCAATTGCACTTGCATCTTGTTCAGATGCTTTTGCGCCCTTACCAATAGCATTCGCATTAACTCCTGTTGCTTGCGCATTGGTACCAATTGCGCTGGCATTATCAGCTGCAGCTTTTGCACTATCACCAATCGCATTACTGCTTGTGCTTGTTGCTTCTGCACTTTTACCCATCGCATTGGCATTACCAGCAGTCGCTTTTGCATTATCACCAATTGCATTGGCGCTTGTTCCACTTGCTGTTGCATAGTTACCAATAGCATTAGCACTTACTGCAGTTGCTTTAGCAAAATTACCCAATGCACTCGCATTTTCTTTTGCTGCTAGTGACTCATGGCCAATTGCTGTTCCATTATCGCCCTGTACAATTGCTTTACGTCCAATTGCAATGGCCTGATCAGCATTCTGTACTTCTGAATAACTGCCAATACCCACTGCATAGTCAGAAGTGCCAGTGGTTTTATCAATTTGAATATTGGTACCTATTGCAATACTTTCCATACCATTACTGCTGGCATTGGTACCCATTGCAATATTGTTTGTACTTTTTGCTAAAGCAGTCTTACCAATCGCAATAGATGCATCACCATTTGCTTGTGTGCTGGTATTACCAATTGCAACACTTTCTTTCGCATTAGTTGCAGCATCAAAACCTATAACAACACTTTTTACACCTGCATTACTTGTTGTGACGCCAGCACCAATTGCTAGCGACTCGTCAGCAGTTGCTCCCATATTATTTTTATTCGCTGGATTTTTACTATTAATGGAGACATGATGTTGTCCATTATCTGCAATAGCTTGATTAAGCTGTGCCAAATTCACAGCATCTGTAGCTTGTGTTCCTGCAGCAACATTTGAAATACGGCCATCAGCAGTATACATGGCAGCATTGCCAGGTAAAACACTAATTGCACCAGATGACACTGCATTAATTGCACTCGAAACATCTTTATATTGATGAGTCTGGCCTGTTGTATCTGTCAATTCAATAATGTAGCCCGTAAATGCTCCTGTCGAATCAACACTTGTAGTGCCTCCAATAATACCTGCAACATTTTTTTGCACTGCTTGCAATTGGCTGACATTAACTGCATCTGTACTATTTGCTCCAGCCGCAACATTCGTAATACGGCGCTCTTGTCCAGCTTGACCAACAGAAACTATATTATAGCCGCCCATTTTTGTATCAGCTGTCAAATAAGCCTCGGCAGTTGATGTTCCATTTGCTATACTGGATGCCCCTAGAGCAATATTATTGGTACTAGCTTCCGAGTCACGCCCCAATGCCGTTCCAGAATCGCCTGTCACTTTTGCTTTATAGCCCAGAACAGTTGCATAATCACCGCCAGAAGCTTTGGCCTCATTACCCAGCACGGTCGAACCTGTTGTTGCATCCACACGTGAACCAATCGCTACAGATTCAGCAACTGCGGTTATATTTTTATTCGCATCCCGGCCAATAGCAATATTATCATCACCATTTAAATTGCTTCCTGCATTTACCCCAATCGCAATATTGTCATCTGAGCTGTCATTACCGCTCGCTGACAGGTTGGAACCAGCGCCAACACCTAAAGCAATATTTCGATTGCCAATAACATTTTTCCCACTATCACGTCCAATGGCAATGTGGTCTGTACGGTCATTCGTTGTACCTTGTGATGTACCCACTCCCGCATTCTGACCAATTGAAATACCAGCTGTTGTATTTGCAAAAGCACCTTGACCCAATGCAACAGCACCATCACGGCCCGCATTAGATGCTCCGCCGGCAGCCAGTGCGCCGCTTGCAGCTGCTTGAGCTCCAGCACCAATGGAAATTGCCTGCTCTCCTGAAGTATTACCATTTCGACCTATTGCAATCGCATCCTTTGCAACAGCTTTAGATGAATCACCAAGAGCAACACTAGATTCACCTGTTGCCAAATTAGAAGTACCCAAAGCTATACTATTCTTTCCAAGAGAAAGATTCGCACCGCTGCTTAACAACACCACGAAGCTAGTAACTTGAGCATTTGTAACCGGCACCCCATTAATTTCAGTAATATCTGTTAAATTCGTACCCGCACCTGTCGTAGTTACAGACATGCCATCTATTGCAGTAATTTTATTATTTGCATCTCTTGTATAAACAGGCTGGCGCGGTGTCCCTGTGGTTGAACCAATTGCTGTACTATTTAAACCAATTGCTGCGGATTGTTTACCAATTGCAACTGCATTTTCTTGTTCTGCGCGCGCTTGGTCGCCCATAGCAATTGAACTTGTACCATTTGCAATTGCTTGAGGCCCTATGGCAACCGATTCTAGACCTTTTGACTGTGAATCAGCTGCAGCAGAGTTGGTATGGAAATATTTAATACCAACCCCGACTCCTCCTATTCCAGTTCCAGTGGTATCAACCCCTGTAATATATTCAATAGCTTGCCTTACATTATTAAAAGCTTGTGTACCGCCTTTACCATCACTCACCGTATAGGTTGGATTTTCTAAGGTTCCATTTGCATCTAATTGTGTTCCTAGAGCATCCGCAATATTTTTATTGACGGTATAAAGCTGTCCACCATTAACTGCATCAGTACTGCTCGCATTACTGATATTTCCAGCCGCTAATCCAGTAATTTTTTTACTATTGAGATTCGCACCATTATTGAATGTTGCTAATCCAGTAACATTCAAAGTACCGCCTACAGTTGTATTTCCTGTAGTTATTAAAGCACCCGTAATATTGGTGTTTTTAAGAGCCGTCGTACCATTTGCTACAGTCAAACCATTTCCAATCGTTGCTGAGCCTGTTGTTGTAACATTGGAGAGTGCCGTTGCACCTGTTACGCTCAAAATACCACCTACAGTTGTATTTTGTAATGCAGTAGTGCCAGCCGCAACTGTTAAACCATTTCCAATCGTTGCTGAGCCTGTTGTTGTAACATTAGAGAGTGCCGTTGTACCTGTTACGCTCAAAGTACCGCCTACAGTTGTATTTCCTGTAGTTGTTAAAGTACCCGTAATATTGGTGTTTTTAAGAGCCGTCGTACCATTTGCTACAGTCAAACCATTTCCAATCGTTGCTGAGCCTGTTGTAGTTAATGTACTTGCATTAACTGAACCGTCTGTGTTTAAACCTGCAGTACTTAAAGTCGTATTTGTCCCGACTTTAACTGTACTTGTGGTTTTATCTAATTCAACACTGCCTACCGTAACTTTGTTCAGACTTACGTCATCCGTTGTTGCAACTACAAAATCCGTGCCACTAGGTGTAATTGTAATATTATTTCCCGCTAAAACATCAGCATAAGCTGGCATTACTGTACCTGATGCGATAGCCATAATCACACCTGCGGCAGCTTTTACCGTTTTGGTTTTTGTTTTACTTTTAGCAAGCTCTGAGACAGCAACCCATACTCTTAAAGTTGCATTCCAAATTACTTTATAGACTTTATTCATTTCACACCTAGCCAAAAAATTAAAGATTTTTCACTATAAAAAAGATTAATAAATAATCAAAATTCAACAATAATTTTCATTGTCTACTATTTGTATATTTTTGTCTCTATTTATTTTGATACATTCGTCACACTTTTAAATTAAAGATATATTTAAGTATATATTTTTTTTATATTTATTAAATTTATCTTAATAACGTGTTTTTATATTTTATTTATTATTAATTAAACTTTTTATATGTTAGTAAATGTATACAAAATATACTTTTAAGATGAAAAATCACATAGTTTTTCACTCCTTTTTTCAATCTAAATCTCCTATTGAATATTTGCTATAATTATTCTTTTTTCGTTTTAGGTGCAGTAGTGAAAATCATCTTTGCGGGTACACCAGAATTTGCCGCCACTGCATTGGCTGCACTGCTTAAAACCGAACATGACATTGTTGCGGTCTATACTCAACCGGACCGCAAAGCTGGACGAGGACAAAAACTCACGGCTTCTGCTGTAAAGCAGCTGGCTTTAGCCAATAATATTCCGGTCTACCAGCCGCTTCACTTTAAATCTTCGACTGAAGAAGGCTTGGCCGCACAGGCAGAACTGGCCGCTTTAAATGCCGACGTGATGGTGGTGGCCGCTTATGGCTTGATTCTGCCGCAAATCGTCTTAGATACGCCTAAATATGGCTGCCTGAACATCCATGGTTCACTGTTGCCACGCTGGCGTGGTGCAGCGCCGATTCAGCGTGCCATTGCCACAGGCGATACTGAAACTGGCGTGACCATCATGAAAATGGCAGCGGGTCTGGACACCGGCGACATGATGTTTAAAACCATTTGTCCGATTGAAGCAAGCGACACTTCTGCAACTTTACATGACAAACTGGCTGGACAAGGTGCAAGCGCCATTACAGCTGTTTTAGCATCGGAAGAAAAACTGCAACACTACCTGGCGACCCGTGAAGTGCAAGACGAAACATTGACTGTGTATGCTCACAAGCTTTCCAAAGCCGAAGCGGAAATTGACTGGTCTATAGATGCCGTACAGATTGACCGCAATATTCGTGCCTTCAATCCGTGGCCAGTGGCATTTATCGTACTCGACGAGAAAAACAACTTGCGGGTGTGGAATTCCAAGTTATCTCATGCTACTGCGGAAAATGCTCAACCGGGTGAAATCATTGCCATTGATAAAGATGGCGTTCATGTTGCCTGTGCAAATAACACGGTCATCACACTGACTGCTTTACAATGGCCGGGCGCTAAACCGCTTAACCCTGTACAAATTTTACAAACCCAAAAACTGACTATTGGACAAATTTTATAATGAAGCAATCTCCCAACGCCTCAGCCAAAAACCTTAATTTACGTGCTCAGGTGGTGAAGACGTTATTGGCTGTCCAAAATGGTCAATCGCTGCAATCTGTGCTGGCGCAGCAAATGAACATAGTGTCAGACAAAGACCGTGCTTTGTTCCATGAATTGGTACTGGGTTGTTTACGTCAATGGCATGCATTGAAACAACTGACTTTACCATTACTCTCTAAACCACTGGACAATCAAGTGGTTGAAACTTGTTTGTACCTTGGTTTATACCAATTGCTGTGCACCCGCGTGGCTGCCCATGCGGCCATTTCAGAAACCGTTGAAGCGACCAAACAATTGGGAATGGAAAGCTTAAGTGGCGTGGTCAATGCGATTTTACGTCGTGCCACCCGTGAATCTGAGCAGTTCTATGACGTGCTTGAACAAGCGACGAATTTACCAAGCTGGTTGTCTAAACGTCTGAAAAAAGACTGGGGCGATCAATTTGCTGAACTCAGCTATGAGCTGAAACAGGTTGCACCACTGACTTTACGCGTTAACACCCGTCAGGTCAGCCGTGACGAATATCTCGACATTCTTGAAGATGAAGGCATCGATGCACATAGCTGCGAAATTTCTGAAGTCGGCATTGTCATGGACGAAAGCCTGCACATTCCAAGTTTGCCGGGCTTTGAAGCTGGCGGTTTCTCGGTACAGGATGAACATGCCCAGCTGTGCGCTACTTTATTGCCAAACTTGAATGGCAAAATCGTGATTGATGCCTGCGCGGCACCAGGCGGTAAAACTGCGCACATTTTAGAGAAATATCAGCCGAAAAAACTGATTGCCCTCGACCAAGATGAAAAACGCTTAAAACGTGTTTCTGAAAACCTGGAACGTTTGGTTCTCGATGGCAAACATGTCGAAATTGTCAGCGCAGATGCCGTAACCTGGACAGCACCTGAACCAGCTGATTGCATTGTTTTAGATGCACCGTGTTCAGCGATTGGGGTGATGCGCCGTCATCCAGACATCCGTTTACTGCGTCAATCAACTGATATTGCCAAAACAGTCCAACTGCAAAAACAGATTTTGGACAACATGTGGCAGCAACTAAAAGTCGGTGGCACCTTGCTTTACATCACCTGCTCGATTTTAAAAGCAGAAAATGAACAGCAAATGATCGAGTTCTTCGCCAACCATCCAGATGCTAAAGAAATCAAAATTGAAGCCGACTGGGGCATTGAACAAATCCATGGTCGCCAATTGCTGCCACAAGTCGGCCGGGGCGATGGCTTCTTCTATTGCCGTATCCAGAAAATAGCTTAAGCCATATACTTAAAAAAGGAGGGAGCAAAAACCCTCCTTTTTTATTAGGATGCCCTCTCCTGCCAGAAAGATCGGTGCAAATGCGACCCAGACTTGCGGTAGCACAAGGTTGGGCAACAGCATGCTCCATTCAAGACACAAGTATTCAAGAAACAAAAAGCCATTATCATCAATGATAATGGCTTTCTTTTGCAACAGTATGAACTGAAGTATTTACGGATTTAAAGCGTATGCTGGTCTTTCACTTCTTCCAGCACCTCATCCAGTTCTTCCGGATGTTTCATCAAGTGTAGAATAGATAACACCAATCCGCCCCATAAAAACAGCATCGAGATAATCATCATGACAATTGCTGAAGTATTCATGTTTATTCTCCTAGCGATCTTTCATTCTGGCTAAAACAAACGCCACCACAGCACAGAAAATCACACAGCCCCAGCCAAACAGCCACTGCATACTGATACTATAGTCACCATAGCCTTTTAATAACAAGTTATAAATGGTCATGGCCAATGTAATCAATAAAATCAACGAGGTAATGACCGTTAGGGTAAAATCCCAGCCTTTGCCTAAATGCACGGTTGAAATGGCATTAACGTGATTCCGGATCTCAAGCAAAGCTGAACGCTTAAACCAGGCAATGCTGATAATTGAAATTAATGCACCACCAATAATACCGATGTTATTGATGAAATGGTCAATGATATCCACCAGTTTAATCGAATTGACACTGGAGAATAAAACGATAGAAACCAAAGCACTACCGCCACCAACAATAGTAACAGCTTTCTTACGGCCCCATTTCAGCTTGTCCATCATGGCAGAAATTGGAACTTCCAAAATACTGACCATCGATGAAATACCAGCAACAAACAATGAGGTAAAAAACAGGATACCAAATAAATCCGCACCAGCACCCAGGCTGGAAATGATTTTAGGGAAAGCAATAAAGGCCAGCCCGATACCGCCACTCACCACATCCTGTACATTGCTGTTTGAGCTATACGCCATAAAGCCCAGCGCTGAGAAAATCCCAATACCTGCTAAAATTTCAGTTGAAGCATTGGCAAAGCCCACAATTAAACCTGAACCGGTTAAATTGGTTTTCGGCTTCAGATAAGAAGCGTAGGTCACCATGATCCCGAAACCGACAGATAGAGAGAAGAAGGTATGGCCATACGCCGCCAGCCAGACTTTATAGTCCATCATGGCTGCCCAGTTTGGGGTAAAGAAGGCATTCAAGCCTTCCACTGCACCCGGCAAACGCAGGGATTGAATCACTAACAGGGTAAATAAAACAAACAGTAATGGCATGAAAATCTTGTTGGAAAGCTCAACGCCTTTTTTCACCCCACCATATAAAATGATTAAGGTCAGTACCCAAATTCCAGCCAATGGCCAAAAAATATGACTGACAAAACGCGGGTCAAAACCGGTTGCCTCTGAAGTCTGCAAATAGGTTTTAAAGAAGAACCCTTCCGGGTCGCTGCCCCACATTTGACCAATCGAGAAATAAACGTAACTGCCTGCCCAGGTTAAAACACTGGCATAATACAAGCCAATAATGATACAGACACTGACTTGCCACCATCCCAGGGTTTCGCCTCCCCGGAATAATTTACGGTATGCTTTCGGAGGCGAGCCACTGCTACGATGTCCGACTGCATAGTCCAGAAATAACAGCGGTAAACCCGCAGTAATTAAAGCAATCAAATAAGGGATAAGAAACGCACCACCGCCATTTTCATAGGCAACGTATGGAAAGCGCCAAATATTACCTAAACCGACCGCCGATCCGATAGCGGCAATAATAAAGCCGGATCGTGAGGTCCAATTTTCACGAGAATCTGTCATACAACACCTAAACCTTCGGTATCTTCAGTTGCTGCTTGTTATCGGGTTTATATCGCAAGCAAAAAAAGTACCATTCAAAAATAATTCTTGTGTCTGATTTAGAGGTCACCTTTTGGGTGCAGTATTCTAAATTGCAAACAGATCAGTAAGGATCAAATTTTGCTTAAAAATGTTGATCAATACCCATCCTTTATATGAACTTAACAATACTCACTTTTATAAAAATTTTCTGTAATTTATTTACCAAACATTTCATTTTTATAATCTGTTGAGTTTGAATGCTCATTTAATCGGCTTATTTTTAATCTCTCTTTATTATTGAATAATAAACTTTTGGGAATACATAAATTACATATAAAAACCTGAAGTTATCTTAAGATGCTTCAATCTACTTATTTATGGTGGTGGAATAACGATTTAAAAATTAAATGCCGCATGGCTTTTTCAACTCGTTTACTAAAGATGAGAGATAAATTTCCTGTAATTTTGAGAAACAACAACAATGCAATTTTTTATCATTCACTATATGATGCGCTGAGTTAAGTTTGCTTCCGCTGCATTTAAGTCACAAAAAGATTTTCCAAAAATAACAGTTCACCTCACTTCAGGATTCTTATGCAATCATTCAAAATTCTTTGCTTAGCCCTAGGACTGGGCGCATTCAGCTCCACCCAAGCCGATGTTATTGCGGTTAAAGGCAATATTGATTACTGGCACTACAGCACCGACTTAACCCAACCGGCATCGTCCTTTCCCCAAGCACAACTTGAAGATGATCATGCGCTGTCATTCTCGGTTGCAGTAGAACATCCGGTGCCATTTTTACCCAATGCAAAAATTAAGCATAGTCATTTACAGGCTGACAGCGATCAAAGTTTTGAAGGTGTAAAAAGCCATCAGGTCGACCTCACTTATACAGATTTCATTCTATATTATGAAGTACTGGACAATATTGTCGATGCCGATGTCGGCTTTGGGGCCAAACGTCTAAGCGGAGATATTCTGCAAAACTATACCGACACATTAGATGTCAGTAGTACGCTACCGATGCTTTATGCCCAGGCCGGGGTAAACCTGCCCTTTACCGGCTTAAGTGCTCGAGCTGAAGCCAGTTTTGCTGCACTGAATGATGAACAAATTAGCGATGCTCAAGCAGAACTCAAATATAACTTCATCGATAACCTCTTGGTTGACGTAGGTGCCAGAGTTGGGTATCGCATTTTAGACATTCAGCTGGAAGAAAGTTCAAATGCAGAAACCAAACTCAAATTTAAAGGCCCTTATCTGGGCATAGAAGCATATTTTTAAAGCACTACTGTATGCTTTCGCGTACATGGACTGCAGAAAATGAAGGCTAGGCATGCGGCAGCGTTCAAACTATATTTAACCCATACCGAAACAGGATGTTTCTAAAACAACAAGAATAAAAGTACAAAACAGCAGGATGCGGAGGTAGATCAGGAGTGATATGTTTAACCCATACGAAAAGGCCTCGACATCCTGTCGGGGCTTTTTTATATCTAGGTATATAGCGGTTTTTATTCTTGGCTTTTAAATTTCGTTAATTCTAGGCAAAAAAAAAGCCCCTGCTTTATGCAGGGGCTTTTTAAGAATAATGAGCTGGCGATGACTTACTCTCACATGGGTAATCCCACACTACCATCAGCGCTAAGAGGTTTCACTTCTGAGTTCGGGAAGGGATCAGGTG
>NZ_NEGD01000028.1:0-5601 GCF_002135245.1 Acinetobacter sp. ANC 4218
GGACCTAAAGAGAAATAAAGGCCAACAAACGTTAATAAAAGCACGTTAGCAATCATCATAAAGCCCATAAGCGAACTAAAAGTAGACTCACGCTTGTGTACAACAATTTCAGGCTCAACCGAGTCTGAGGTACGTTCCCCAGAAAGAGAAGACGACATAATAAATCCCAAAAAAGAGAAGAAAAAAGAAAAGCTGTTATCTGATAAGGCTTATTTGGTCTCACTATTTCGATGTCGGTAATATGTTGCCCGACTAATTCCCAAAGCTTCCCAAGGCTTCATAGATCGAGCTGAATCGGCTTTAGCCCCGCGTTTAGATTTGGCTCCGCCCTTTGCACCACGTTTCGCCTGTATCTCGCTAAATTCGCCATAGCTGAAGCGTTGCCATACCCATTTTGCAATACTCTTTGCCGTCGCTTTTACTTCACTGTACGGCAAAGGCTGCTCAAAACCGCTGTTGATCGCTTCTATTTGCGCTCTGACAGCTCTTTCCCACTCTAGGCTTGAGTTGTAGTGCATGTAATCACGAATCGCCTTATACGCCCAATAACGCCCCTTCTCGAACATTGTAACGTTACGTCCCAGACCAACGACTTCGAGCTTTTTAGGTAGCTTCTTCGGTAGGTCTACAAAGTCGGCAAGGTAGTCGAGTGAGTACGCACGATCAACCCAGAAGGTTGTCCTCCATTGTGGGTGTAATGGGTTCTTAGTGATTAGCTGTGAATAGCTGAGATCTGCATCTAGCTTGAGTGCATAAGCGTAATAGACAGCCTGTGCGTACTTTATTGCTTTGATACTTGCAAACTCGCTCGTGCAAAGCGGTATCTCTAATTTATAGCAGTGGTGGCAATGCCCATTTTCAGAATTCTGAGTCGTCCACAATGGCGCAGGTAAATCTGCGTCAAACCATGATAAAGCTGAGTTTTCTTTGTCGTCATCGAAGACAAAGTAAATCGTCATAAGTGGTGGGTTTACTTGGATATATGGCTTCTTAACCGCAATAGATTTAGTGCGGATGAGTGTGTAGCCAGGTACTTCATCCATGCAGTACGGCTTATTCGGTAGGCTATCAAACAGATCTAACTGCTGTTTAGTGTAATTTTTTGCGGTTTCCATGCTTCTAACGCTTGAGAAATCCACCTTTACCTGTAGAATAGTTCACAGACACAAGACGGATTAAACCCCTAATTGTTGTTGAAGAATACAAGCCTCGATTGATCACATTCCGCCAAGTTTGCAGATCATCGGGGCTTTTTCATTTGCGTTAGTTTTACCACAGATTTCATGCAGTTGTAAGAAGTAAGAGAAAGTATCCCCATCACTGCTTTCAAATATGCTCACCGTTTGCAGTCTAAGCTCATCTAGCTAGTTCAACGAAAACCCCTATCTATTTTTATTAAATCGTTCTTACTACGTCTTTTTGTGTCGCTGTTATCTTTTCTTTTTTTCCTTTTGATTTTATTCTACTTTTATAATTTTTCTTTCTAATAAATGTTTAATGAGGGTGAGCAATGAGTTTTTTTGACAAGGTTTCTAAAGCTGCTTCCGCTGTTGGAGAGGCTGCAAAAGAGCACCAACGAAGACAACGTGAAATGTTTGAACGATTGGAATCTAAATCTGATGATCAATTGAAAAAGATTATTAAGAGTGAGGGATTTTTAGGTTCAAGTGATACTGAAAAGAATATGGCTCGAAAAATTCTACGTGATCGTGGTTATTAAAATATGCTTTTACGAAACGCCCTAATCCCTTCTGTCCTCTTAGTTACTTTAATTGCTGTTGGTTGTACTGATAAGAAAGCAGCTACAGAATGTGATCAAACTAAATTCGATTGTACGCCTAAGACAACTGAGATAGCTGCAGTTAGTGAACCTGTTACAAGTGATGTTGTTGCTTCTGAACCTGTTCTTTTACAGGAAGAAGTCACTAAAAAAGCCAATCACTCTAATGATCAAACTGTAGATGGAGATCCAGATTTCCATACATCTTCAAAAATGCCATGGGATGAACAAAAGAAGATTATCAATAGTAGTTTTAAATCTTTAATAAAAGATGAAATCAATACAGTTTTGAACGCCAATACAGATACTTGGGTTATTGATGTTAAATCAGTTAAAGATGGAACTGGTGATCAGAAAGGATTTGTTATTTATAAATATGATGTAACCAGTAGTAGCCCTGATCATGATTTTTTAATTTCAGAGCAGACTTGTACTGCTAAAGCGCAAATCTCATCTGAAGATAACAGAACACCTATGGCTATGACTATAGATACTGACTGCTACAAGAATCTTGAAGGTTTTTTCTAGAAGAAAACTCTTCATAATTCGATTATTTTAAAAATACAGATCTATAACTATTATATGAAACAAAACTCAAACTTAGATCTAAATAGGGGAAATCTATGACCTATTTTAAGTTTGATTTTGTTTCATAAGTGCAATAAATCATTGGAATTATCCTTTTCTTAGATGATATATATCTAAGATTTTTTAGGCTGAATCCTTTTAGGAGTCTGCCCTCTATCGAATGTATGCAATGACTTTCCATCTACTGTGTAAAGCTTCATCTTGATGCTGTAATCCATCCTAACTAGATGTAAAGCACAATCTAGTAGAGCTTTCCTTTTCTCTTTATCTTCAATCTGATTGGAGTCATTACTACCAAAATTATGACAATTTTTATTTAAGTGAATGCCTTTTGAATCTGTGATTTCAGTCCATGCCTGTTTGATAAAATCTACAATGTCATTTTCTGTTTGAGAGTCCACTTTTAAAAACAAAATTATGTTGTAGTGGAAGTTCTTTTCAAGGCTGTAATCTATCTTCCAGATATAACCTATTAAATCCTTTTTATACTTCTGTTTTAGCTTAGTAATTAATTTATTTCGTTCATTTTGAATTTGTTCAATTCTCTGGCTTTTAAGCGATTCATCCACACAATTGTAGTCCCATTCTTCAAGATAACTAAGATCAGATTCAATCACTAAAAGTTTAGGTGAATATGCAAACAATGAATTGATATAGCGTGATAGCTGAGTTTGTTTCTCACGATACTGTTTGCGGTTTTGAATAGTGCTCTTTTTGAAGTCTGGTTGACTCAAAGCTGCTTTAGTTGCTTGTAACAGTTCTAATTTACTGTTGAGTTGCATTTCATCTGTTTTTTGAAAGAATGTAGTCACATACGGAGAAAAACCACTTAAGGGGAAATTCTCTTTAATAAAGGGATTAGCCCATCTTGCCTTTAGCAAACTGTTATACGTTTCGATGTTTATTTCTGATTTATCGTTTTCCAGAATTCTAAGCTGTTTCTCAATGACCATTAAATTTTCTAACAGTTCCAAAGAGTGACCTATAGATCGCTTCCATTCATGTTCTTTTTCATTGTTATGGAAAACTTTCAAGTAAGAGCCATACTCCAATAGATCATCAAAATCTGCTAAGTAGTCATCTTCAATCATTTCAAATCACATTTATAAATCTATACAGCAGAGTGTATTGATATAGAAACTAGTAACCAATGATTTAAATAAAATAATTGATGTAAGCAAAGCCCCTTTTAGGTCACATAGAGAGTGCTATAAACACTCTCTATAGACGTGGGGTTTTGCTCAACTACCAACCAAAATAGTTACGGGTTATAAATAATATTATCAATAACTTAATAAGACTAACCTCGAACATTAACCCTATAGACCGTAGCTACCCCTACACCTACCGCTTTTGCTATTTCTTCCTTCGTCATATTGCCCGTATCAAGCAATTGCTTGATACGGGCATGTTTTACTGTATTCGCTTTTTTTCCTGTTGGTTTATAACCTGATCTTTCCAGACCTTGCTTAATCCGTTCACGGCGTTTTTCATTATCTAAACGTGCCATCGTTGCCAATAAATCAATTAACATTGAATTAATCACATTCATCAATTCACCTGTCATTGTGTCAGATGAGGTTACGTGTGTTGTTGGAAGATCTGCAACAATTAAGCGTAAACCTTTAGCCTGAATCCTATCCTTTAGCTTCTTAAAATCTGCCTGTGTAAGCCTAGATAATCGGTCTACTGACTCAACAAGCAAAATATCGCCTTGTTCTGACTCTGTAAGCAATTTGTTTAAGATGGGGCGTTCTAGCTTTGTACCAGTGTAATTTTCAATGTAAACCGCCGTGTCTGCACCGTACTGAATAGCAAAGTCTTGAAGGTCTTTTAATGCTCGTTCTGCATCTTGATCTTTGGTACTGGCACGAACATAAATTCTAGTTGTCATTTCTCATTTAACTATTTTGTTTTAAGTATTATGATAATACTATCAATTGATTTTATTTTAAAATTTAATGATAGATTATTTTATCATTTAATGATTTATCTTTTGAGTATAGTCTAATGATAGCTCAATTCAATACCGCACGTATTACACGACCAAACAAACCACGGCGTTTCTGTGGTTCGGGCTGTGATTCCTGAATAGTCGGCTTAGGCTCTTGCATTGGTGTTGGTTGAATTGGTTCTGGTATCGGCTCCTGTACCTGTTCCGCTTGTTCCTTTGGCTTAGGTGCGCCAAGTAACCGCTGCAAGGATTCGATTTGATCATCTTTTGCTTGTAGCTGCTCACGTTGGAAGGCTTCACGTTCCTGTGCAAGTTCAAGCTGCTTTTTAAGGAAGTCTACCTGTTGTTCTAGCATGTAACTTTCCGTCTCTTTTGATGTAGCCTGTGACTGTACCGCTGTTACACGCTGAGACGGCTCACCAAAGACTCTTATCGCTTCTGCAAGGTCAATTTTACCGTCGCTGTTCTTGCTTAAATCACCTTTAGATATGCGCTTATAGATACTTTGGCGGTTCATTCCGTAAAGTTTAGCTAGTTCAATAACTGAGAGTGCTTTCATGATTGTTCTTATATTGTCTATATTGTAAACAAAGGTACATGAAGTGGACATGTACCGCTACAAAATCAAGTATTTTTGCTTTGATTAACAAGATTGTTTACTCGTTCTTCTATAGTAAGAAACATTGTCGTAGCAAACATACCTGTTATCACACAGACTACGATAAATTTATAAAATAATTTCTCACTATGCTCATCACTTAACGAAGAAACTACTTGAACATTTTCAGCAAGAAGATCTAGAACAAGACCACTTTTTAAACCTATAAAAGTTAAGACGCCTATAAAGCCTGATCCTAAAATCACTCTAAAGTGACTCAAAATACTATCTTTCGAAGATAATAAAATTCTTATAATTGACCCTAAAAGAGCGGAAAGAAAAGCTGGAATAACATAAACAAAAATATTGAAGCTCATATTCAAAGCAAAAAGGACATCATCATGTAAAGTGAATATACCCAAGATTTGACTAGGACCTAAAGAGAAATAAAGGCCAACAAACGTTAATAAAAGCACGTTAGCAATCATCATAAAGCCCATAAGCGAACTAAAAGTAGACTCACGCTTGTGTACAACAATTTCAGGCTCAACCGAGTCTGAGGTACGTTCCCCAGAAAGAGAAGACGACATAATAAATCCCAAAAAAGAGAAGAAAAAAGAAAAGCTGTTATCTGATAAGGCTTATTTGGTCTCACTATTTCGATGTCGGTAATATGTTGCC
>NZ_NEGD01000029.1:0-7193 GCF_002135245.1 Acinetobacter sp. ANC 4218
GTTCGGCATTGAGAGCCGTTTCAACAGTGAGTTTAGTCAACAATCGGGTGAATTGGTTGAGATCGTCTTCTGTTTTGATTCCTTTAGCAAATTCTGCTGCAAGGTCTTTTAGTTTTTGTTCGTTCATCATGTTGCCTGACTCCGTTGTGAATATGAACATAGCAAATTCAGGCAATTACACAATTTAATTTACAGTCTCCCACCTGCATAATTTGGTTGTTCACTCTACCCTTTTTTTATATAGCATTAACTGGGATGGGACCTCATAACAATATTGATAGGTTCTTTGAGTATCTAAGCCATTCACCCGCTTTATTCACCCTCACGGCTGTCCAATTTCTTGAAGTGATTCTATTTCCATTTTCTGTCTTGATTGCCATAGTTATTTTACTCGCAATGAATATTGGTTGGTTAATGAATAAAAAAATTCATCCATATCTTGTTTATTTTGGTTCATTTTTTGGAATAGTCAATTCAATATTTGCTCTTGCTGTTTCCTTGTGGTTTGGTTTTGGTTTGCTTTTAATTCCCGGTATTTGGTTTGCCTGTTACCTGGTACGTTGGCATTTGAGAGCTGAGCCAACACCCACGGATACTTTGATTAAATATAAGGCTAACTTATAAAAGCCCTCACTTGAGGGCTTTATCTTCTGGCCAAACGTTACTTAATCTTTCGACATCAATTGCGTGGCCATCTGCTTTTTCTGCCATACTTCGATATTCTGCTGTGCAAGCTTCGAGTAACTCATTGTTGGTAACGGTGTACTCAATAATGGTTTCTTTGGGAGCTGTGGGCAAACGTTTGTTGGCTTCACTGAGCTGCTTTGACAACCCACTAGCAGCCAGGTCAGCACTACGAGCAGCAGCATTTGCATCTTGTATTTTTTTAATCGCATTTTGTTCTACCTCAATATATTTATCTGACCAAGCTTTTTCAGTGATGGCCTTCTGTTCTTTGGCTTTTACTATCGAATCTTGATAAGGCTTAATTGCCTTGGCCACACGCGAATCACATTCAGTTTCAGCTTTGCGTAAATCACCAGCCAAACTATTAACATGCCATGTTTGAAAAAATAAGCCCAATAAAAGAACGATAATCAAAGTCCAGCGCTTGTTATTCCAAATCCATAAAAGTATTGGCATTAGAATTCCTCAACTGGCAGCAAATCAACGGTTTAACCAGCTAAACTGTGATTACAATCAGATAAGAATTGAATCTTCCCGTCAGTGATAAATGAGTGGCATTGGCTTGGATGACCTTGATTTACCATCAATGATGGTGTGAATGTTGGAGCATCTAAATTCCCATTAAAGCCCCATCGGATGCGATGCTGTTCACCAACATGGATAGGATGTAAGGTTTTGCATCCTGGGCACTCAATGAAATAGATACCATTTGATTCAAGCAAAACATTACTTACTTTTTTAAACTCATTCATTACTGCGCCCCCATACATTTTTGATAACGATCAACTTGCCGGGTCCATACGCCATAGCAGTTGTTGGATCGTACTGAGCAATCCTTTTTGGCGACATATTTCCACTTCAGTAGCGACTGGCAAGCTTGGACATATTTGCCCTGCTTTAGATTGCGGAGCATGGATGAGTTGTTCCAGTTCTGCTGGCCAAAGTTGTATGTGAAGTCAAGATAGGTGTCATATTCAACTTGAGACAACTTAACCCCCTGCAGAGATTTGCGGAAAGTAACCTCGTCTTTGGATACGTGAGCCTTTGCCCACTCTTGAGCTGTCTTTCGAGTAATGGCTGGATCTGTCATTTTGATTGACTGGCCATTTGGTTTTACGGTTGAGCCGATACCCTGGGTAACTACTCCACCGCCATCTTTGTAAGGCTTTGCCGAATAGCCCTCACGTATTTCTAAAGACGTAAAAAAAGCAGCCGAAGCTGCTAATAGCACGACTGAAATTTTAGTCTTTGACATTACATTCACCATTTAGTTTTCTCTTTGTGAGCTCATGAATTTCTTTTTCGCGTTGATTCCGCTGCCACGAAAAATAGACATTGATGAGTAAGCCAAGTACAGCAACACCAATACCAACCCACCCCATCCAATCAATACCCATAAAAAAACCGGCTGCACTTGCTGCACCGCCAGTTACTGTTGCTTTTGATCCTAAAGCTGCTGCAGATGTTTCCGCTACTGCTGCGGTGGTTTCAGACATTTCGCCCCCTATATTTTTCGCAATAAAAAAGCACCCGTTTGGGCGCCATTGGTTTGTTTTTACTTAAATTAAACTTCAATTTCTGAATGTGACCCACTGGGCGCAGGTCGCAAAATAACTTGATTTGCAATAAACACCCTGGCACCCAAATTGTAAGCTGTACCCGATGTGCACAATACCGGACCAGATCCACCATCAACCTGTACCCGATATTCAGGATGATTCACCGATGTAATGGTGCCACGGTATTCAGCATGGGTTGGATTGAGAAGCTTTCGTAATTCGAATAAAGGATTAGTCACGGCTGATACGCTCCACTGTAATAGTTTCATTGACCTTTTCATGCGAGAAGCTACCACTTACCCCATCGATGACACCCCACCACTGGCCATTAAAAGCAATTGATTTACCTGGTAGCATTTCGCCAATTGCTTGGCTTACCGGAAGGTCTGCAAAGCTATGTAGCTCCTGAATGTTTGCCTTGATCAACTCTACCTTGCCAAAACTAGCACCCGATACCACATTAAACAGCGGTCCTGTGACTGCTTCCAGTGGTACATCGCCTGAGGTTCCACGCTGCTGTACTCTCAAGCTCTCACCGCTGCGACTATTCACAATAGTAATGGCATTGAAATCAGCAATGTATTCATCGTTCTGTTTAATATTTTGCTGTATCACCACGCTTTCAGGGAGCAGAATGTCATAATCACCTACTGTAAGCGAATCCCAGTAGCCTTTCTGATATCGTGGCAAAATAGTGAGTTTATTGCCGGATTTTTGACTGTAGATAAAGCCACCACCGGCATCAACGACCTGTTTAATCGCATCGATTGGCGCAAGTTCTGCGTAGCTCAGGCTTTCAACTGGTACGATCCAGCCCAGCTCATCAATCAGTTTCCAGTCCAGGATAGTATTGGATTGAGCTTGATCAATTTCAGCTTGCACCAATTGCACAGAGGTTCGTTCATTATCCTGGATGAATGAGCGTGAAGGCGCATATTTATCAGAGTTTAAAGCTGTCACACTCCGGCCCGGGTAAGTGTATAGCACACTGGCAAAACGCCGAGTTTCTTCCGGGTCCTCAAGCAGAATATGATGCTCAAATCCATTGATCATGACTTTCAGGATCACTGGCTGACCATTAATTGGTTGAAGCTTTTCTTTTTCGGTATGAGCAACTGTCACAGAATAGGTCCAGCACCATTGTGATCGGCTGGTACTGTAGGTGCCATCAATTACTTTAATTTTTTCGCCGGTATCTAATCGCTCGGCTGTTAATACATTCACGATATACCACCAGTTTCTGTTCGGTAGTGCAGGAATACAGTCATCTGCACCAAAATTTAGAACAACATTGTGTGAATCAACGTCATGACACAGACAAATAAAATTGAGATCTGCTGAGCCAACATATTCAGGTAACTCAGGCTTTGGCCAAGGTTGAACCGGATGTTTGCGATAATGAATAGCTTTGGCTTTATCCCACGGTAAATTAGACTTGGCGACAATCTCAAGTCCTTTATCCCACTCAAACGAAAAACGATGCTCAAATACTTGAGCCACTTCATGTGAATAAGTAAAAGTCTTATGCCTGCGAATCATCTCCTGCCAGACTGTTTCACGGTTATGCTGTAGCTTGATTGTTTCCTCATGCACATATCGCTGATGAATAAAGCATTTATCACCCTCTTCCCAGATCACATATGCATCAGAACTTAAACCGGTTGCCTGCTCATGTAGCGACCTAATTGCACGATTCAACGACCCTGCTTGCTCATACCAGAGATTTGCCTGATTGGAAATTACCAAGCCCTGATCATAAAAAAGAGTCTCATTTGAGACTCTTAAGATTGGCTTGGCCCAAGGGATGTCTGTAGTGCTTAAGGATGCCATGGCTTTTTGGTAGCGCATATCAAAACCATAGGACACACCTACCAGATGATTTATATCGAATAAAGCTTCAAATTGAGGGTTAAATTCAGTTTGAATGACCGCATCCACTGCGCAATATTGATCAATTCTGACTGTAGATAATTCAACTATAAAACCAATTTGCAGTTGCACATCTAGCTGAGCTAACTGACCTGTAACCGCACTAAAACCGGTATTAATCCGTGCATCTAGTACATCATTGCTATAGCTGACTGCCTTAATTTCAGCAACAATCGCTGTACTTATTACACCATCAAGAAAGGCAAGATTTTGACCGTCAGCACCAAAGTTAAGATCAGTGGACCCTGTGGCTAAATCCTTAAAGTCGAGATTTACTTGATAACCATCTGGTGGAATATAATTCGACACATGTCCACCTCATTTATGTTGATGGTCTTAGAATCAGTGAATTCATCATAAGTGTGCTGCCTAACACCAAATCAGGATTGGTCAGTGTGATATCAGGCCCAACGGCAAAATCCGCAACAGCTTTTCCATCACCGCTAAACAAGCGTGCCCAAACTGCGGTACCTGATTTTATAACTGTAGCCGCATCGGTCTGGTTTAGTTCTATATGGTCAGTATTTACCTGCTTGATTGAAGGCTTAGGCAGCGTCAATGTAACTAATCTGGCACCAATATTTGCCTCTTGAGTCACATCTACAGGTTTGACATCATCATAAAAAATAAAGGTAGCGTTTGCGCTACCTTGATCTAAAAAATTTGCCAGTGCTTGGAGCTGAGCCAGTCCGGCGGCTAAAGAGGTTTGAATCATTCTGACACCACCTTGTCGGAGATTACTGCGTTATATTCTTCATTTGGGTCAAAAGCCACAATAAAGCATTCCAGGCCTTTTGCTATATTTCTGAAAGAATAAGACCCATCTGGCTTTGATGTGGTTTCCCAAAGTAATTGCCTGTTTGAGCGCTTAAAACAGCAAACTGGAACCGGTGAAAAAATATTACCTGTTTTTTTTGTAGTGCCCTTGATTACTCCAAGCCCCTGATCTTCACTTAATACAGAAATTATTGGTTTGGGTATTTTTAACACCCAATACCCCATTGCAGATAGTTTTTCTTGGTTTGGTGTATATCCACCATAAAAAACCCTGAAGATTTTAAGCAACTTTAATCTCCTCCACAGGTACTGCAAAAAACACAGCGTTTTGTGCTGTAGTTCCTGATGCAATGTAGTGCTGCGCCACCAAGTTTTGCAGATCAATGTCCTGCGTGATGATTGGAGAAGTTGCACCAGTCACGGTTGGGGCATTACTGTTCGAATATTTGCAGATATACAGACCATAAGCATACCCAAGGTGCTGTTTGGTACTTCCCTCGTAAATCGGAATAGGCTCTGCAGTAGTTGTATTAAACGAATCTAGTGAAATAAAAGAGTTGTAAGCCTGTGGCACAGTAAACAGCGTCTGAAGTGCATTTGAGCCCGCCACATGAACAACGCGGATATTTCCTATATAAGCTTCGGCATTGGACAACTGCAAAGAACCACCCGTTCCACGCTCACCCCATAAAACCGGATAGCCTTGGCTATATTCTGGATGAATTGCACACGGCAGCACAGCACCAATACGCCCCCAGCTTGCCTGCTGGTTGTTACTGGTCATGAGTACAAAATGATACAAACTGCCAACTAACATGGCTCTACCCAACGTTGCAAAGCCTTGTGCATAGGTGTAGTTGTTTGAAGTGGCATTTGCTACTGATGACATTTCCCATCTAAACCCACTAACCGCACCTACCGTAGTAATTGATGCATTGTCCGTCATGGTGTTTGGATCATCAATCATACCTGTAGAAAGATTCACGGATTTACCAACACAGGGCGCAATACAGTTACGTGTCGTTAAAACATCCTGAAAACACAATCGCAAATAGAGATCGGATTCATCCAGTGATTTAAATTTGTAGACGTGGATATATGTTGATTCATAAACCAATTCATATCCAAGCGGTGCAATGCGTGTGGTAAAGCCTGCAGATATAGAACCCAGCGCTTCATCCAAAGTGAAGGTGATAGAATTGGTTGTGACTGAATCAATCCAGAACTCACCATCGTTAATCGCAGCAAGATCCCCTGAATCCACTTTTAGAACACGATCCGCAACATAACCATGCACACCACCATAGGTAAATGTGACCTGATTGCCCAATACAGTGACACTCAACACAGTTTGCTCGTTATAACCAAGTGCCAACATTTTTTTAAAGCGATCAGGGAACAGGTTTTTTGAGCCTGCGCAAAAGTCTAAGCCAACGTCTGAAAAATCAAAAAGCTTGGTTTGGGTTTGCTTCATTGCCATTTTATTTGCTCATAAAAAAGACCGCATCAAGCGGTCATATTTGATTTTAATTTTAAACAACGCGGTCAAAGTCACCACGTAGCATGATCTGGAACTGATCTGATAAGACTGCTGGCTCTGACTGCCTCACAGTTCTTATCACCCAAACTGGGAAGTTTGCTGCAATGGTATTGAAACGCAGGACATTGCTATTTGCCCAGCCGCTACCCCATCCTTCTTTCTTGATGGTGAAATACGGCACCCCAGTCACCGGATTCAGAGGAGCATAATCCACACTTGGGGAGCCTCGAAGTGATAGCTCACCAGTGTATTCACCGACACATTTAAACTCAGTAGGACTAACAAACTGGATATACCAGCGTTCTTGAATCGCACCTTTATTTGTTACTAAAAGCGGATATAAAGCATCGTTATAGTTTGCCGAGATGGTTGCACCAACTGGCTCATCATTCCATGTACCACTCCAGGATCCCTGCACAAACTTGCGCGTATAGCGTGCCTGTATATCACCAACAACCAGTGCCGATCCCACAATGGTATCTACTGCATCATAGTTATGTGTTAAGGGTTTGGTGAATGTCAACTGGCCATTGATCTGCACATCACGAATCAAGCCCATATCCTGATATCGATATTTAACTGTCAGTGGTGCAACCAGATTACCCATTGTAAAGTCACCGCCAAGCGTCACACGACCATAATCATAATCGACCGTGTACAGATCAAACGGTACTTTCGTTCCGTTTGTATCTTCCAATTCT